>JBHELN010000343.1:0-3227 GCA_046263115.1 Pseudonocardiaceae bacterium
GTCATGAGCAGCTGACCAAACCAGCCGGTTCGCTGGGGCACCTGGAGGAACTGGGGGTGTGGGCAACCGCCTGCCAGGGGGCCTGCCCACCGCACCCGTTCGTCCGCCCGCAGGTCGTGGTCTTCGCCGCCGACCACGGCGTTGCCGCACAGGGCGTATCCGCCTATCCCAGCGAGGTCACCCAACAGATGGTGGCCAATTTCCTCAGCGGGGGGGCGGCGGTGAACGTGCTCGCCGCGGCGGCCGGAGCGACGGTGCGGGTGGTCGATGTGGCCGTGGACTGCGATCCCGCCACCATTGGCACGCAGCCACTGGTCACCAAGCACAAGGTTCGCCGCGGCAGCGGCGCGATCCACCTGCAGGACGCGCTGACCGACGTGGAAGTCGCCCAGGCGCTCGATGCCGGAGTGGCGATCGCCGACGAGGAGATCGATCGGGGCGCCGACCTGCTTATCGCCGGTGACATGGGGATCGGCAACACCACTCCCGCCGCGGTGCTGATCGCCGCGCTCACCGGAGCAGAACCGGTGGCGGTCGTGGGGCGTGGCACCGGCATCGACGATGCCGGGTGGATGCGCAAGGCCGCCGCGATCCGCGACGCGTTGCGCCGGGCTCGCCCCCTCGTGAGTGACCCCGTGGCACTGGTGCGTACGGTTGGCGGTGCCGATATCGCAGCGATGGCCGCCTTCCTGGCCCAGGCCGCCGTCCGGCGCACCCCGGTGATCCTCGATGGCGTTGTGACCGGGGCGGCAGCGATGCTCGCCGAGGAACTCGCGTCCGGCGCGCGGCAATGGTGGGTGGCCGGGCATCGCTCGGTGGAGCCCGCACACACCTTGGCCCTGCAGCACCTCGAGTTGGTGCCCATCCTCGAGTTGGGGATGCGGCTGGGCGAGGGCTCCGGGGCAGTGGCCGCACTGCCGCTGGTGCAGATGGCCGTCCGAGTGCTCGCCGAGATGGCGACCTTTGCCGATGCCGGGGTGTCCGGGCCGGTAGTTGCTCCGTTACCGACGTCGTGAGCCGTGGGCTGCGGCTGGCGGTGTCTTGGCTGACGGTCCTGCCGGTCGGGACGCCCGTCGACGCGGATCGCGATACCGCCCGCCGGGCGTTGTACTGGGCGCCGGTAGTCGGCGCCGGGTTGGGTTTGCTGGCTGTCGGCGTACTGACCGCGTTGCACACCTTGAGAGCGCCGGCGCTGCTCAACGGTCTGATCGTGGTGGCCACGCTGGCTGGCTGCACCCGCGCCATTCACCTAGACGGGCTCGCCGACACCGCCGACGGGCTGGGTTGTTACGGCCGGCCGCAGCGGGCGCTGGAGGTGATGCGGGATGGCTCGTGCGGGCCGTTCGGAGTTATCGCTTTGGTGCTTACGCTGGCCACGCAGGCCGCTGCGCTGGGAGCCCTCGCCGAGACCGGCCGGCTGGTCCCTGTGGTGCTCGCGGTGATCGCGGGACGGGCCGCCTTCGGCTGGTGCGCCCGCCGAGGAGTGCCCGCCGCCCGGCCTGCCGGCTTGGGCGCGCTGGTGGCGGATAGCCAGCCCGTCGCGGTACCCGTGACCTGGTGGAGCATCCTGCTGGCCGGCGGACTGCTGGCAGTGCCCGGTCGCCGGTGGCAAGGCACGCTAGCGGTCGCCCTGGCCGCTCTGGTCGTGGTCGCACTTTCCGCCCACACCCGCCGCCGCCTGGGCGGGGTCACCGGCGACGTACTAGGCGCCAGCAGCGAGTTGACCACCACCGTCGTCCTCGCCGTCTGCGCCGCCGCCTGATCCCCGGATATGTCTCCGTATCGGGGCCGACCGGAGGGTCAAGAGAGGGGGGTCATCCAGTTGTGGGGGTCGGGGGCGGCGCCGCGTTGGATGGCGGTGAGGGACGCTCGGAGCTGGGTGGTGATCGGGCCCGGTGCGCCGGTGCCGATGGTGAACTCGCCGCCGGAGTAGGCCACCCGGCCGACGGGAGTGATCACCGCGGCGGTACCGCAGGCGAAGACTTCCGAAATATCCCCGGTCTGGACACCTTTCTCCCACTCCTCGGTGGAGATCCGCCGTTCTTCGACGCCCAAGCCGTGGTCCCGTGCCAGGGTGAGCAGCGAGTCGCGGGTGATACCGGGCAGCAATGCGCCGGTGAGCTCGGGAGTCACCAGCCGGGCCTGCGGTCCCTCGCCGAAGACGAAGTAGAGGTTCATCCCACCCATCTCCTCCACCCAGCGCCGCTCCACCGCATCCAGCCAGACCACCTGGTCGCAGCCCCTCTCAGCGGCTTGCTGTTGAGCCAGCAGCGAGGCGGCGTAGTTCCCGGCGAACTTGGCAGCCCCGGTACCACCCGGCGCTGCTCGGACGTACTCGCTGCACAGCCACACACTGACCGGCTGCAGCCCGTCGCGGAAGTACGGGCCTGCCGGTGAAGCGATGAGCAGGTACCGGTAGGTCAGGGCGGGACGCACGCCGAGACCGACCTCCGTGGCGAACAACATCGGCCGCAGGTATAGGGATTCCTCCCCACCGGCGGCGGGCACCCAGCCGAGGTCGGCGCGCACCAGCTCACACAGTGAGCCGAGGAACAACTCGTCAGGCAACTCCGGCATGGCTATCCGGCGAGCCGAGGTGCGTAGCCGGGCGGCGTTGGCCAGGGGGCGGAAGGACGACACGGTGCCATCTGGCTGCCGGTACGCCTTGAGGCCTTCGAAGACCGCCTGCCCGTAGTGCAGCACCATGCTGGCAGGGTCCATCACCAGTTGCCGGTACGGCCCGATCTGGGCGTCATGCCAACCACGGCCCGCGGTCCAGGAGATCTCGACCATGTGATCGGTGAAGTACCGGCCGAAGCCGGGCGCGGCCAGGATCTCCGCTCGCCGTTGCGGCGGCACCGGAGACGGGTGGGGCAGCCGGGTGAAGGATGGCGCGGCGCTCATGAGCTGCACGGTATCCCGTCGGGTACAGAAATGGTAGGACGTCCCACTACTTTATCCTGCGTCATGCTGGCTCGCGTGTTCGAACCGCGAGTCTCCACCCGGATCACCCGTACCCGCCTGGCGGACGGTCGCGCGTTGACCTACTACGACGACCGCGAGCCCTACGTATCCGGCGCAGCCACCCGAGCCCTCCACGACCCCCGCGACCTGCCCCCGGAACAGGCTCAACCCACGATGCGCCGCGACGTGCTCACCGGCGAGTGGGTCATCCTTGCCCCGCACCGGATGCTCCGCACCCACCTACCGCCGGTGGCACGTTGCCC
>JBHELN010000344.1:0-5617 GCA_046263115.1 Pseudonocardiaceae bacterium
CCCTTGCCCTTGACGGTGACGCAGTGCACCACGACCGCGCGTCCCAGCGATCGGGCCTGGTGTAGAGCGGCCTCCACCGCAGCGATGTCGTGGCCGTCGATCGGGCCGAGGTAGGCCAGGCCGAGCTGCTCGAACACCGAGCCCGACGTGCCACGCCGCCGCAGGTCGCTCAGGTGGCCGGCCAGCGAGCCCACCGTCGGCGAGTAGGACCGGCCGTTGTCGTTGAGCACCACGACCAGCGGTCGCTGCGGTGCGCCGCCGATGTTGTTCAGCGCCTCCCAGCACATCCCGCCGGTCAGGGCGCCGTCACCAACGACTGCGACCACCGCACGCTCGGCCTCGCCGCGCAGCGCGAAAGCTCGGGTCAAGCCGTCGGCGTAGGACAGCGCGGTGGAGGCGTGTGAGTTCTCCACCAGGTCGTGGTCGCTTTCGCCGCGGCTGGGGTAGCCTGACAGGCCCCCGGCGCTTTTCAGTCGGGCTAAACCGTCCCGCCGTCCGGTGAGCAGTTTGTGCACGTAGGCCTGGTGGCCGGTATCCCACACGATCGCATCGCGGGGGGAACAGAACACCCGGTGCAGCGCGATGGTCAGCTCCACGACTCCCAGGTTGGGCCCGAAGTGCCCACCGGTGCGCGGCACCGACTCGATCAGCAGCTGCCGGATCTCCTCAGCCAGCGCGGGCAGCGCACTGGCCGGCAGCCGCCGCACCTCCTCCGGCCCCGTCAAGCTTTCTAACATCGGGACGCCTCGCCCGCAGTCTGGATGCAGACTGCTGTTTTTCCGGGCTTCCAGACAGCAGTCTGCATCCAGACTGCGGTTTGGTACATGCCGTCACCCGCCGGTGGCGGCGCGGAGGGACTCGCGGAGGGAGGCCGTGGTGGCCACCACCGCGGTGGGCTCGTAGCCGCAGTGAGCCATGCAGTTAGCACAGCGTGGGTCGCGGCCACGGCCGAAGGCGGACCAGTCGGTGTCTTCTAGCAGCTCCTTATAGGTCTCGGCGTAGCTGTCATCGAGCAGGTAGCAGGGGCGCTGCCAGCCCAGCAGCGAGTACGACGGGATTCCCCACGCGGTGCAGGCCAGGTCCCGCTTGCCTTCCAGGAAGTCCAGGAAGATCGGGGAGTGGTTGAGCCGCCAGCGCTTGCGGCGGCCGTCACCGAACGCCTTGGAGAACAGCTCCCGGGTCTGCTGCACCCCCAGCCAGTGGTCCTGGTCGGGCGCCTTCTCGTAGGCGTACGCCGGGGAGATCTGCATGTTGTCCACGCCGAGCTCGTCGTTGAGGTAGTCGAGCACGTCGATGACATCCTGCGGGGTGTCGGTATTGAAGAATGTGGTGTTGGTCATCACCCGGAACCCGGCGTCCTTAGCCATCCGGATCGCATCGACCGCGGCGTCAAAACCGCCCACCTTGCGCACCGAAGCGTCGTGGCGCTCGCGCAACCCGTCGATGTGCACCATCCAGGCGAAGTTCCGGTGCGGGGTGAACTTGTGCAGGTGCTTGGGCAGCAGCAACGCGTTGGTACACAAGAAAACGATCTTGCCGCGGTCCAGCAGTTGCCGGGTGATCTCGTCGATCTGCGGGTGCATCAGCGGTTCGCCACCGGCGATGGACACCATCGGCGCACCGCATTCCTCGACGGCGGCGATGGCCTGCTCGACCGGCATCCGCTGCTTGAGCAACGCGGCCGGCTGGGCGATCTTGCCGCAGCCGCCGCATTTGAGGTTGCACGCGAACAGCGGTTCCAGCTCGACGAGCAGCGCGAACTTATCCCGGCGCAGCAACTTCTGCTTGAGCAGGAACGCACCCAGCTTCAGGGATTGCCGCAACGGCATGGCCATGTCTCAAATCACCTCTTTCGGCAGTGCGAAGGTGACGTCCTCGTCGATCAGCTGCGATTCGCTCGCGGTGACCGGACCGAGGCCGCCCAGGCAGCGCACGATCTCGTCGACCAGATGCGGGGGTGCCGAGGCGCCGGCGGTGATACCCACCCGCTGCCGGCCCGCCAGCCAGCACAGATCAATCTCGCTGCAGTCGTCTATCAGGTACGCCGGCACGCCCTCGCGCTGGGCGACCTCCACCAGCCGCACCGAGTTCGACGAGTTGGGCGAGCCCACCACCAGCACCAGGTCGACCTCGCGGGCGATCGCCCGCACCGCGCGCTGGCGGTTGGTGGTCGCGTAACAGATGTCATCGGTGCGCGGCGCGCTCAGCGCGGGGAACCGCTCGCGCAGGATTCGGGCGATCTGTTCGGCCTCGTCCACCGCCAGCGTGGTCTGCATGGTGTAGGCCACCTGCGCCGGGTCTCTTGGTTGTACTTTCTGCGCGGCTTCGATGTCAGGCACCACGATCACGTCGTCCGGCGCTTCACCGCGGCTGCCCTGGACCTCTTCGTGGTCGGGATGGCCGATCAAAAACACGGTGTTCCCGCGCCGCGCGTAGCGGCGGATCTCGGTGTGCACCTTGGTCACCAGCGGGCAGGTGGCGTCGATGACGGTGGGGGTGCGCGCGGCGGCGTCCCGGCGCACGGTTGGAGCCACGCCGTGCGCCGAGAACACCAGGACGCTGCCTTCCGGCACTGCCTCTACGTCGTCGACGAACACCGCCCCGCGGTTCTGCAGGTCGCGCACCACGTGCGCGTTGTGCACTATCTGGTGGCGCACGTACACGGGCGGGCCATAGCGGCGCAGCGCGCCTTCCACTGTGACGATCGCCCGAGCTACGCCCGCGCAGAACGAGCGCGGCGCGGCGAGCAGCACCTCTCGCGGGCCGGTCGCCGCTGCCCACGCTTCCAGCGCCGGTTGGCATGCCTTCAAGGCACGCAAACCGGTGAGACCCCGGCGCAGCGTGCCGGGATGCCATAACGGGTGCTCGGGGGTATCCACGATGGCGCGTACCACGGCGAACGGTGCGTTGGTGGGGGCCAGCTGCGCCGATTCCATGTCCACCGCCAGCACGTCGGCGGACTCGGTGATCTTCCAAGCGATGCCCGGCACCGACCTGATAGTTCCGACGTGCACCGTCAACCCCAGCCGCCGCAAAGCCCCCGCCAGCAACGGCGCCGACGGGAGCTCGACGGACCCGACGCGCCCGCCCCGGACTTCACTGGCCACCACCACATCCCCCGGCCGGATCTCGCGGGTTTGGGCGCCCGCCAGTCCGGCGACGATCACCGGCGCGCATTTAGCCGGCTCATCGGGGTTATTCAGTGGTCGTTGACCCCGCTGAGCCTGCTGAATGCGGCGGGCTGCCATGCCGGTGCGCACCACGCGCATGCTGCGGCCAGCCCCGCGCAGCGCGGCTTGCTCGACGCGCAGGGGAGTGAACAGCACCGCGGTCAATGGGCACCGCCCAGGTACCGGCCCAGCGCGGTGATCGGGAACACCTGGCGGTAGAGGTGGTAGTTCAGGTAGAAATCGCCCGGGAACCCGGTGCCGGTGAACTGCGGCTCATCCCATGACCCGTCCTCGCGCACGGTGCGGCACAGCCACTCGACACCACGCTCAAGCGCCTCGGAACGTTCCCCCGCAGCGAGCAGAGCCAGCAGAGCCCACGCCGTCTGCGAGGCCGTCGACTCGCCCCGGCCGGCCCAGGCGCGGTCATCGTAGGACCGCATGTCCTCGCCCCACCCGCCGTCGTCGTTCTGGTGATGTTCCAACCACCGCACGGCCCGCCGGATGCTCAGCGAGTCAGCGGCCACCCCGGCCGCGATCAGCGCGGGCACCACGCCGCCGGTGCCGTAGACGTAGTTGGCACCCCACCGGCCGAACCACGACCCGTCGGTTTCCTGGGCGTCGAGCAGCCACTTCACACCGCGGCGGCAGGCCACCCCGTCGGCCAGACCTTCGGCGGCCAGCGCCTCCACGACATGCGCCGTAACATCCGCCGACGGGGGGTCGATCACCTCACCGAAATCGCAGAATGGCAGCTTGTTGCACAGTTCTCGGGTGTTGTCGGCATCGAAGGCGCCCCAGCCGCCGTCCTTGGACTGCATGCCGAGCAGCCACTCCACCCCGCGGTCGAGCGCGCTGCGATCGGCCAGCGGCAGCCGCCGCAGCGCCAGGATCACCTCGGCGGTGTCGTCGGTGTCCGGGTAGGTGTCGTTGTGGAACTCGAACGCCCACCCGCCCGGCTTGAGGTCAGGCCGGCGGATCGCCCAGTCGCCGCGCACCCGGACTTCTTCGCCCAGCAGCCAGTCGCCGGCCCGGGCTACCGCGGGATCGTCAGCCGGCACTCCGGCCTCGAGCAGGGCGGTGACCGCCAGGCAGGTGTCCCACACCGGGGACTGGCAGGCCTCCAGCCGCCGCACCCAACCGTCCGGGGTGCGCTCACGGATGACGAAGGTCTCCAGACCGGCGATGCCGACCCGCAGCGCCGGGTGGTCCAGCGCATAGCCCAGCAAGTGCAGGGCGAGTATCGAGTACACCCACGGCGGTTGGATGCCACCCCAGCAGCCGTCGGCCTCCTGCCGGGCCAGGATCCATTCCGCGGCGCGGCGCATGGCCGCGCGCCGCACTACCCGCGCCGGGCGCCGGGCGTAGGCGTGCAGCACCTTGTCGGTGCGCTGGAAGAAACCGCCCCAAGTCCACAGCGGGCGCGGGGCCGCTTCATGTCGCAGCGACGCAGGACCGGTGCGCAGCTCGTCGACCCCGAAAGGCAGGGGGCGCACCGGGCGCAGCGTGCAGACGATGGTCAGCGGCACGATTGTCTGCCGGGCCCAGCACGCCCAGTCGTAGACATTCAACGGGAACCAGCGCGGCAGGAAGATCAGTTCCGGGGGCAGGTTGGGCAGCTCATCCCAGGACCACAGCCCGAACATGGCCAGCCAGATCCGGGTGAACACCCGGCTGCGTTCCAGGCCACCGTGGGACCTGACGAATTGGGCCGCCTGCACCATGTGCGGCGCCTCAGGGGAGTCCCCCGCCAGGCGCAGCGCCACCCAGGCCTCGATCGTGGTGGACAGCTCGCCGGGGCCGCCGTAGTAGGTCGCCCAGCTGCCATCGTCGCGCTGCTGGGATCGGATCCACCGGGCGGCCTCCTCGGTCAGCTCCGCGTCGCGGATGCCGAGGAACTCCCGTAGCAGCAGATCCTCTGCGTCCATCGTCACGTTGGTTTGCAGCTCGCCTTTCCACCAGCCCTGGGCGTCTTGACGCTCGCGCAGGTGTGCCACCGCGGCGGCCAGCGTCTGCGCGACCGAGCTCTGGGCTATTGAGCCTGGCTGGCTGCGCGCGGTGTCGCCGTCTGCACTGGCTGGCTGGGTGCGAGTCATCAGGCCTCCCTATCGACGATGAAGTGGGCGATTGCGACCAGCTCCGCTCGCGGGCCGGCAGGCATCGGGACGCTGCTCAATGCTCCAGTGGCCACCTCGATGCGGCGGCGGGCCTCGTCCGCGGCCCATTGCCGGCCGCCCGCCGACTCGATGAGGTCAGCGGCCCGGGCCTCGCCGTCGGGAGCCGACCCGCCGAGCCAGGCAGCCAGCTCACGCCCGGCCGGACCACCCTGGCTGAGCGCGTAGGTCACCGGCAGGCTCTTCTTGCGTGAGCGCAGATCGGAGAACACCGGCTTGCCGGTGGTCGCCGGGTCACCCCAGATACCCAGCAGGTCGTCGACGAGCTGAAACGCG
>JBHELN010000345.1:0-4115 GCA_046263115.1 Pseudonocardiaceae bacterium
CTTCCGCAGTCTGGATGCAGACTGCTGTTTCTGGAGCTCCAAAACAGCAGTCTGCATCCAGACTGCTGTTTTGGAGCGGCGCGGTCAGTGGCGGGCTAGGGCGGCGCGGACGGTGGCGATCATGCGTGGGGGGTCGGCTAGTAGGGGAGCCGTCACGAACACGACCTCCCAGCCGGCGGCTTGGATGCGGTTGAGTCGGTCGCGATCCCGGTTGAGCGCCCACAGCTCGCCCTCACGCCACGATCCGTCGTACTCCACGGCCACCTGCTGCTCGGGAAAGGCGAGATCAGCACGAGCCAGCCGGCCCCGGGAGTCCTCGATCCAGTACTGCGGTACCGGGCGCAGGCCGCCGAGCACCAGCCACACCCGCATCCGGGACTCTGGGGGCGACTCGGCCCGCGGGTCGGCGAGTTCCTCGGCTCGACTGGCAGCGACGATCCCGCGGTCGTGCCGCACAGCAAGCATCCGGCGCAACTGCGGCCGATCCACCAGCCCAGCGCGCAAGACGGCGTCGAGATCTGCCACGGCGTCGGGTGGTGTTCGATCGAGCAGCAGATCCAGGCCCATCCGCAGCGGTGTCGCAAGCCCGATCCGTCCCCACGGCTGCGACTCGTCGGCGCGCAGTTCGGTGCGACGGATGTCGAGTCCAGTACGCCGGAACACGCGGACGCTCTCTGGTACCACCAGCTCGACCGGGTCTTTGGCACGCGCGAGCCGGACGCCACCCAGCGTAGCCGCCGATCGGCCCGTGATTACCGCATCCCGGTGCACCACCAGCGCGGCCGCCTCGCAGCGCAGCTCGTGGGTATCCGGAATCCCGGCGGGTGCGTACACGTCCTGCAGCAAGCGGCGTAGCGCGGGACCCCGCAACTGCGTCCGCGTCAGAACGCCGACTCCCACCGCCTCCGACCCCAGAAATGGCCCACTCAGATCGGTCAGACGAAGGTGTCTCCCCACGCCCGCCGAGACTGCCCCGCTAGCCCAAATCTGCCAAATCACCCGTCCACATGTTATCCACAAGCCCGCAGTCTGGTTGCAGACTGCTGTTTTCAGAGCCCTAGAAACAGCAGTCTGCATCCAGACTGCGGATCAGGGGCGGGCGAGGAGGGAGAACAGGAGGGCTAGCCAGGTGAGCAGAATGCCGGCGGCGACGCCGTAGGCTATCCAGCGCCATACGGGAATCGTGCGGATGAGCCAGATCGATGGGGTCAGGCCCACGGCGACCAGTAGGTTCGCCAGCGCAACGAATCCACTCCCGTTGGGCTCCAGTCCTTGGGACAGGCGCAGCAGCGCGATTCCGACAATCGCCGCTACCGCCCCGCTGACTGGCAGGCCGGTCGACCACGGCGTCGGCTCACCAGGCGGCATAGGCACGGCGGTGACCTTAACCACGGGCCACTGTGGACCTTAGACGCGACCCGCACCGGCGAAGGCAATCGCAGCGGCGGTGGCGACATTGAGCGAATCCACACCGGACGCCATCGGGATGCGCACCACCAGATCCGCCGCACCCAACGCGGCGGCGGACAGCCCCGGCCCCTCCGCACCCAGCAGCCACGCCACCCGGCCGGTGGCCACCCCCGCCTGGTGCAGCGGCACCGCACCCGCGGCCGGAGTCAGCGCCACGATCTGGAAGCCGGCTGCCCGCAGTACCTAGAGGTCGCCCGGCCAGCGGCTCAGCGGAGCGAACGGCACCCGGAGCACGTGCCCCATGGACACCCGCACGCTGCGCCGGTACAGCGGGTCGGCGCAGCCCGGGCCGAGCAGTACCGCGTCCACCCCGAAAACGGCCGCGTTGCGGAACAGCCCGCCCAGGTTCTCGTGGTCGTTGATGCCCTCGAGTACCGCGAGATGCTGTGACCGGGCGACCAACTCCCGCACCGACGGCACCGGCGCCCGGTCCGCGGTTGCGAGCACCCCCCGGTTGAGATGGAAGCCGACCACCTGTGCCATCAACTCAGCCGACCCGGCGTAGCAGGGGGCACCGGCGACATCCGCGGCGAACTGGGAGATCTTCGCCGGCACGCCGAACACGGCCCGCGCTGGGTACGGCGAATCCAGCAACCGGCGCACCACGGTGACGCCTTCGGCGATCACCAGGCCACGCCCGCCGGGTCGATCCGGGCGGCGATCGGCGAGCGTGAGATCACGGAAATCGGCCAGCCGGGGGTCGTCCACGTCGCGCACCTCGACGATCTCGCCCACACTGTCAGTTTCGCAAAGTGCGTTCAGGCCAGGCCCACCAGTTCGGCGGCTGGTCACAGCCTGCGGCGCTGTGTCACGGTGAGCGCGCGCCGGGGGAAGCGGAGGTCGGATGGGCGAGGGCGCGATCGACCCGATCTACAGCAAGCGGGACCTGCAGCGCTACCGGGACAAGACTCAGCGTTGCCTGGACGCGCTGGCGCGAATGCTCGCCGGGGACAGCTTCGCCGCTGGTCCCGAGCGCATGGGCCTGGAACTCGAGCTCAACCTGGTCGACGACAACGTCGATCCGGCGATGGCCAACCAGATGGTGCTCGAACACATCGACGATCCGGCTTTTCAAACCGAGCTCGGCCAGCACAACATCGAGATCAACGTCGCGCCCCGGCCGTTGGCCGCCGACGAGGCGCTGGAGCTCGAACGCGAATTGCGGGCCGGCCTGAATACCGCCAACGACGCCGCCCACACCGCCGGGGTGGGCCTGGTGATGATCGGCATCCTGCCGACGCTGCGGCCGGACCACTTCGACCAGCGGTGGATGTCTTCTAAGTCCCGTTACGCGATCCTCAACCGGCAGATCCTGGCCACCCGGTCGGAGGATCTGGAGCTCGACATAGAGGGCGTGCCCCTGGCCGGAGGCAAACCGGAACGGCTGCTGTGCGCCGTCGACTCGATCCTCCCGGAATCTGGGTGTACCTCGGCCCAGCTGCATCTGCAGATCGGTCCAAACCAGTTCGCCGCGCATTGGAACGCGGCGCAAGCGCTGGCCGGGGTGCAGGTGGCGGTGGCCGCGAACTCACCATTCCTGCTCGGTCACGCGCTGTGGCACGAGACCCGCATACCGTTGTTCGAGCAGGCCACCGACACCCGCTCGCCCGAGCTGCGCAACCAGGGGGTACGCCCGAGGGTGTGGTTCGGCGAGCGGTGGATCACCTCGATACTCGATCTGTACGAAGAGAACGTGCGCTATTTCTCACCGCTGCTACCGGAGATCCACGATGAGGATCCGGTGGCGATGCTCGAGGCGGGCGCCGCTCCATCGCTGGCCGAGCTACGGCTACACAACAGCACGGTCTGGCGGTGGAACCGGCCGGTCTATGACGTGGCGAATGGCGTGCCGCACCTGCGTATCGAGAATCGGGTGCTGCCCGCCGGCCCGACCGTCATCGACGTGTTGGCCAATGCGGCGTTCTTCTTCGGCGCCATGCGAGGGCTCGTCGAGGCCGAGCCGCCGGTATGGAGCGAGATGTCCTTCCAGGCTGCGCAGGACAACCTGTACGCGGGGGCGCGGCTGGGTATGGACGCGCGACTTTACTGGCCCCATATCGGGTGGGTCAGGCCCGATGAACTGGTGTTGCGCAAGCTGCTGCCGCTGGCCCATGACGGGCTGCGCAGATGCGGGATGTCCGACGCTGCGCGAGAACGCTACCTGGCGGTGATCGAGCAGCGCTGCACTGCGCGGCGGACCGGGTCGAGCTGGCAGCGCGCCACCGTGCAGGCATTAGCTGACCGGGGCGCGGACCGGCCTAGCGCATTGACCGGCATGCTGCGCAGCTATGTCGAGCACATGCACTCCAACTTGCCCGTGCATGCCTGGCCCGCCGGATAAAGGGGCCGGAGGGAAGGGGAGCGTCGGGCCCGACCGAGAGCCCGGAATCGGGCCCGACGCATTCCAACTGCGTTCCATCTGTTCGCCAGGACTCCCACCACGAAGCCGGCTCACTTAAGTTAGCCTAACCTCAATTGCTGGTCAAGCTCGTTTACTTCCCCGCCCCGCACTGCATTCAGCGAGTTAGCGACCGGTTATCCGGTCGATGATGTCCACGGCGCGGCGCAGCAGGGCGCGCTCGTCGGGGGTGAGTTGGGCCAGCTGGGCTTCGAGCCAGCGTTCCCTCGCGCTAACCTCCGCGTCC
>JBHELN010000346.1:0-2946 GCA_046263115.1 Pseudonocardiaceae bacterium
GGCAGTGACAACGCGATGAACGCAACCCGGCCTGACGGGTAATTCTTCGTCAGCCGGGGCGTTTGCCCAGGATGCTGGTAGCGGTTCCAGCGGCCCTCGGTGCGCCACACCGCGCCCGATCTGCGATGATCAGCGCGAGACGGGCGGGGGCCCGGGAAAGGAACATGTGACTACCAGCGAAGCAGCGCGGGCGCAGACGCCCACGGCCATCGAGCGGGCCGCCCGCGCAGAAGCCGCCCGTAACAACGCGGCAGACAGCAAGTTGTCCGACGTCAGCTCGCTGCAAGTCGGCCCAAGCGCCGGCGTGGTCTCCCCACGGCGGGTCTTGCACCGAGTGGTGCTACCCCGGCCCGACGACCCTCCGGAGGTTCGGCCACTCTACCTCGACGAACCAGAAAACCGGCATGGACACACCGCCGAAGTCCTGTCCCGATCGGCGGTGAGCGTGCCGCCGGTGTGCCAGCTGTCATTCGCCACCTACTTCAACGCCTTTCCGGCCAGCTACTGGAAGCGCTGGACGCGGGTGGAGGAGGTGGCGCTGCGGCTGACCGTGCAAGGGGCCGGCCGGGTGGACCTGTACCGCTCCAAATCCAATGGTGAGGTCGTCCACCTGGAGGGCAAGCAACTCGACACCGGGGA
Organism: Pseudonocardiaceae bacterium; assembly: GCA_046263115.1. GTDB lineage: Bacteria > Actinomycetota > Actinomycetes > Mycobacteriales > Pseudonocardiaceae. The sequence goes on from JBHELN010000346.1 coordinate 640, forward strand.
CAGCCGGATCCAACTGGAGTTCCGGGAGTCACTGGCGCCGTTCGAGGACGGCGGGTGGGTCTGGTTCGACGTGGCCACCCAGCGCCAGTCGCTGACCATCACCGATGCCGCGTGGATCGTCGACGAGCCGTTACCGGTCCGGCCGCTGGCGGTGGTGATCACGACCTTCAACCGTCCAGCGGACTGCGTCACCGCGCTGGCCGCGCTGGCCGAAGACCAAGCGGTGCTCGACGTCATCGCCAAGGTCTTCGTCGTCGATCAGGGCACCGTCAAGGTGGGGGATCACCAGCGCTTCGCCGATGCCGCGGCGCAGCTGGGTGATCGGCTGATCGTGATCGACCAGGAGAACCTCGGTGGCTCGGGGGGGTTCACCAGGGGCATGCTCGAAGCGTTGCGTACCACCGGCGTTGAGCATGTGCTGCTGATGGATGACGACGTTCGGCTGGAGCCGGACAGCGTGCTGCGCGCGCACGCATTCGCCAGCGCGACATCTTCGCCGGTGATCGTCGGCGCGCAGATGCTGAACTTGCAGGTCCGCAGCCAGCTGCACGCCATGGGCGAGATCGTGGACTTGAAGTCCAGCTTCTGGCGCCCGGCGCCGGGGTCGGTGGCTGGCCATGACTTCGCCGAGGTGACGCTGCGCCAGGAGCGCCGGCTGCACGCCCGCATCCATTCCACTTACAACGGCTGGTGGATGTGTCTTTTCCCCCGCGAGGTACTCGAACACACTGGGCTTCCGTTGCCATTGTTCATGAAGTGGGACGACGCGGAGTACGGATTGCGGGCCGGTGAATGCGGCTTTCCCACCGTCACCCTGCCGGGTTGTGCTATCTGGCACATGCCGTGGACGGACAAGGACGACACCACCGACTGGACGGCCTACTTCCACCTGCGCAACCGGCTGATCACCATGGCGTTGCACAGCCCGTACGACGTCCGCCCGGCGATCCTGCACGAGGGTTTCCGCACCACCTTCAAACACCTGATGGCGATGGAGTATTCGACGGTGGCACTTCACCACAAGTCGATTGAGGACTTCCTCGACGGGCCGGAAGGCTTGTTCGCATCGCTTCGCGACGCGCTGCCTGCGGTGCAGAAGTTGCGCCAGGGCTACGACGACGCGCGGATTTTCGCCTCCGCCCAGCAACTGCCGATGCCGCTGTTCGATCCCGTCCGCATGGAACGCTTGCTCGACCCGCCAGTGCACCTCATCGCCATCGCCAAGCGCGCGCTGTGCACGGTTTACCGTCACCTTCGAGCACCGCAACCGCAGACCCGCGAACGCCCTCAGATCAATGTGCCGGCCGGCAACGCTCGTTGGTTCTTGCTCGGTATGGTCGACTCCGCCACGGTGTCCAACGCCGACGGCAGTGGTGTCGCCTTCCGCAAGCGGGACCCGCAGCAGTTTCGCGCGTTGCTGGCTCGCACGATCACGCTGCACCGGCGGCTGATCGCGGAGTGGACCGTCACCGCCCAGCGCTATCGGGCGGCGATTCCCATGCTGACCTCCGTCGAATCCTGGGACCGGGTTTTCGGTCAGATCACCCTGCCCGTTCCACACCCCGTCCCTCGACCGCGGGGCGGCTCCGGCCCCCGACCGGATGGCGGCCCCGGCCCGGCCAGCGCAGGTGCGTCCGACATGTGATCCACAGGTCCCGCCGGGACCGGAAGTCCACATCGCGCACAGTCTTGATCACACGGTCGATCTCCGTGGTGAGCGCGGCCTGCGCCTCATGGCGGTGAGCGGTCAGCATGTTCTCCCACTCCTGCAATGTGCATTTATTGCTAACTCGGCCGTCGGCGGGCGCACAGTCAGCCGCCTCTGCGGTTCGTTCAGCGTCAATGTCCGGTCAGAATCGGCGGTTTCGATCCCGCTGGGCGCGGTGCGACCTCTGCGGTAGCGGCACGTCCACCGGCGGCCAGACCCGGCAGCAGTCGCGCGAGCCGCGGTAGCTCGTGGAGCGGATGGCCGCCCGGCGGCGGGTCGCTGCCTAGCGTTACCCTCTGGCGACGCCGACACCGCTATCCCGCCGGGACTGGGGAGTTCATGCCGAGCAGCACCGTCTGTAGCCCTGATCACTCGGGTATCAGCGCACCGGCCGAGTCGTTGTCGACCCTGCTGCAGCGGGTGATCTTTCCGCGCCGGGCTGACCCGATGGCCGTCCGCGCGTTGTACCTCGATGAGCGATCAGGCGCGGCCCCGCGGGTACGGCCTCCCGCTGGTAGCGCTGCCGGGCCGAACCCACTCGAGGTCGAGGTCAGCCTCGCCAGCCCCGCCGGGCGCCGGGTGCGCGCGCTGTCCCGCAC
>JBHELN010000347.1:0-3414 GCA_046263115.1 Pseudonocardiaceae bacterium
TGGCCGGCGAGTCGTCGAGCACCAGCAGGCAGGTATCGAGGTGGTAGTAGCGGGGATCGACCAGCTGCAGTGAGACCACCGGGATCCCGAGCACTTCCTGGGCTTCGCGGTGGGCGGCCGGCTCGGTGCGGAACCCGGTACCGGCCAGCAGCAGCGAGCCCGTCCACCTCAGGTCACCGGCTCCCTCGTTGACAGCACTGGGCATCACCAGGTCGGCCGCGCCGTGCGTGGCCAACCAGCGCCGGTAGTGCTCCGCCTCAGCGGCTCGCTCCGCGTTGCGGAACCGGGCGCCCAGTACGGCGCCATCGATCACGGTGCCTGCGTTGGCCGCGAACACCATGTCCGGCAGGCCCGGCTCGGGATCGATCACCTCCACGGTGTGTCCCAGTGCACGGTAGGTGTCGGCGAGTGCCGCCCACTGGGTCATCGCCCGAGCGGCGTCGACCGGCTGGCTGGGGTCCATCCAGGGGTTGATCGCGTAGCTGACCGCGAAGTACCGCGGCGGGCACATCAGGTACCGGCGCGCGGTACCGACCCGCGGGGGACTCACTAGTTTCAGAGCCGACGACATGTTTCGAGGGTAGCTTGCCGAATATTCGACATTCAATGTAGCTATTTTGCCTCTTGACCCACAGAATATTGCGTATGGACCCGATTGACCGGCAGATCGTGGCGCGGCTGGTGGCCGACGCGCGGTCCAGCTACGCGGAGATCGGCGGTGTAGTCGGACTCTCCGCCCCCGCTGTCAAGCGCCGAGTAGACAAGCTGCTCGACACCGGTGTGCTGCGCGGCTTCACCGCGGTGGTCGATCCCGGGGCGCTGGGTTGGGGCACCGAGGCCTTTGTGGAGGTGCACTGCAGGGGCAACGTGGCTCCGTCCCGGATCCGCGACGGCCTGCTGTCACTGCCCGAGGTGGTAGCGGCCTACACGGTTTCCGGCGCGGCCGACGCCATCGTGCATCTGCGCGCCGGCGGCATCGCGCATCTGGAGTCCGCCCTGGAGCGGCTGCGGGCCCTGGACTTCGTGGACCGCACGGTCTCCACCATGGTGTTATCCACACTCGTGACCGGCTCTAGGGGCTATGACTTGCCATGACACTGTTACGCAAGCACGAGTGTGAGGGCCGGGTAGCGGTCCTCACACTGTCCGATCCAGGCCGTCGTAACGCGCTGAGCCTTGAGCTGTCCGGGCAGCTGGCCCGGGCCGTCGCGGAATGCGACCGCGACGAGTCCGTGCACGCCATGGTGATCACCGGCGCGGCACCGGCGTTCTGCGCCGGCGCTGACCGCGGTGCGCTGGCCGCCGCGGGCCGGTCGGGCTCCGAGGCTGATCTGCGCGGCATCTACGCCGGCTTCCTCGCCGTCGCCAATGCCGCCCTACCCACCATTGCAGCCGTCAACGGGCCGGCCGTGGGCGCCGGGCTCAATCTGGCACTGGCCTGCGATCTGCGCCTGGTGGGCCCGGGTGCGGTGTTCGACGCGCGGTTCCTGCAGCTGGGCATCCACCCCGGTGGGGGCATGACGTGGCTGGCGCAGCGCGCGGTGGGCTGGCAAACCGCGGCGGCGCTGGCGCTGTTCGGTGAGCCGCTGGACGCTGTGGAGGCGGTGCGCACCGGGCTGGCCCACCGGTTGATCGGCACGGATGGCGACCCGCGCTCGTCCGCTGCGCACGAGGCGGTGGTGGCCGCCGCAGTCGATCTGGCGCGCCGAACTGCCGACGCTCCGCGGGACCTGGTGATAGCCACCAAAGCCGCCCTGCGGGCCACCACGGCAATGCCCGAGCACGCCGACGCGGTCGCCTACGAGACCGCCCCCCAACTTGCGTCCCTGCGTTCCCGAGCGCAGTAGCCCCTCCCGCAGTCTGGATGCAGACTGCTGTTTTTCAGCCCCCGAAAACAGCAGTCTGCATCCAGACTGCGGAAGGGAGGCGGAAGGGGGGACGGGTCAGCCGGTGCGCGCGGCTAGGTAGTCGGTCACGGAGGCTAGGGCGTCACGGGCGGAGCACGGAGGCAGGACGGTTAGTTCGCGGCGAGCCGCGTTGGTGTAGGAGCGCAGGGCACGCACTGCGCGGTCCAGACCGGGCGACTCACGCAGCCGCCACAGCGCTTCGGCGATCAGCGCGTCATCGGTCAGCGGCCCGGCCAGTAGCGCGCGCAGCCGGTCACCGTCAGCGCCGCCGTCAGCCAGCGCGTAGAGCATCGGCAGGGTGCGCACGCCCTCCCGCAGGTCCGTCCCCGGTGTCTTACCGGACTGGGCGGCCGGTGAGGCGATGTCAATGATGTCGTCGGAGATCTGGAATGCGGTGCCGATGGTCTCCCCGAAGCGGCACAGCGCCTCGATCCGCTCCGGGCCCGCCCCGGAGAACATGGCGCCGTAGCGGCCCGCGGTGGCGATCAGCGAGCCGGTCTTCTCCGACACCACGGCCAGGTAATGGTCCACCGGGTCGGTGCCGTCGACGGGGCCCAGGGTTTCCCGCATCTGCCCGGTGACCAGCTCGGCGAAGGTGCAGGCGATGATCCGCACCGCGTCCGGTCCGAGGTCGGCGACCAGCCGGGAGGCGTGCGCGAACAGGAAGTCACCGGTGAGGATCGCGACGGTGTTGTCCCAGCGGGCGTTGGCGCTGATCGCGCCGCGGCGCATGGTGGCCTCGTCCATCACGTCGTCGTGGTAGAGCGTGGCCAGGTGGACGAGTTCCACAACCGCGGCTGCCCGCACCACTTCGTGCGTCCGATCCCGGTCCGGCCCGAACTGACCGGCGAGCAGGGTGAACAGCGGCCGGAACCGTTTACCGCCGGCGTCGACGAGGTGCAGCGACGTTTCGGTGAGGAACCGGAACTCGCTTTGCACCTCCCGGTGCAGTAGCTCTTCGACCTGCTTCAAGCCCTGCTCCAGCAGGGCGCGCAGCTCCGGATCGGCCAGCTCCACACCGGCTAGCTGCTCGGATGTCGATCTGCTCATACTCGGATCAGGAGGCGAACGCGCCGAGCGCGGCCCAGTCCAGGGCGAAGCTGGGCACCACGCCGAGCAGCAGGGTGACCACCACGCCGAGCGTGATCGCGGCCGTGGTGAACGCGCCGGGCACGCTCACCGTCGGACCATCGGTGGCCGGTTCGCTGAAGTACATCAGCACGACCACCCGTAGGTAGAAGAACGCGGCCACCGCGCTGGCCACCAGCGCGACCACCACCAGCGGGGCCATCCCGTCGGCCAGCGCGGCGCTGAAAACCGCGAACTTACCGGTGAACCCACTTGTCAGCGGTATACCGGCGAGCGCGAAGAGCAGGAAGGCGAACACTGCCGCGGTCAGCGGGGAGCGCTTGGCCAGCCCGGCCCATTGGGACAGGTGAGTGGCCTCACCATCAGCGTCGCGGACCAGGGTGACCACCCCGAACGCGGCCAACGTGGTGAAGCCGTA
>JBHELN010000348.1:0-4214 GCA_046263115.1 Pseudonocardiaceae bacterium
CGACCGCAACCGCCGAAAGACGCGCACTGGGCGACGTTCGTGCGCAACCACGACGAGCTCACGCTGGACAAGCTCACCGACACGCAACGCCAGGAGGTGTTCGCGGCATTCGGACCCGATGCGAACATGCAACTCTACGGCCGCGGCCTGCGCAGGCGGCTGCCGACGATGCTCGGCGGCGATCGAGACCGCATCCAGATGGTCTACAGCCTGCTGTTCTCCCTGCCCGGCACACCCGTGCTGTTCTACGGCGAAGAGATCGGTATGGGTGAGAATCTCCGTGCGGAGGGCCGGCTCGCGGTGCGCACGCCGATGCAATGGTCGGCTGAGCGCAACGGCGGGTTCTCCACCGCTGAGGACTCCGAGCTGCCCGGTCCGATCCCGGACGGCGAGTACGGGCCGGACCGGGTCAATGTCGCCGCGCAGGAACGCAACCCAAAGTCGCTGTTGTCCTGGATACGGTTACTGATCGAGTCATACCGGGCCTGCCCCGAGCTGGCCTGGGGAACCTACGCCGTACTCGACGCGGGTGACACCGCGGTACTCGCGCACCGCTGCGACACTGAGGGGGGCACTGTGGTGGCGGTACACAACTTCGGTGCGGCGCCCACCACGGCCACGCTCAGGCTGACCGACCTGGATGCTTCCTGCAACCTGCATGACGCGCTGGTCGAGGGGTCGCAACGGGTGGCGAAGGACGGTTCGGTGGCCCTCGAGCTCGGGCGGTATGGCTGCCGCTGGTTACGCGTCGAGCGCCAGCCCCGGTGAACCTCGGTGCGGTTCTCGTACGATTTTCGGTATGCCGTCTGAGCACGTCATCGTCGCCTCTACTACGGACAACGAGCAGGCCGCCCGTGCTCTCGCGGCCGGCGCGATCGAGGCCAAACTGGGTGCCTGTGCCCAGATCGTCGGGCCGATCACGAGCGTGTTTCGCTGGGAAGGCAAGGTGCAGACCGAGCAGGAGTGGCGGGTAGAGATCAAAACGGCCACCGATCGAGTCGCCGCGCTGACCGAGCACATCAAGGCCCACCACAGTTACGACGTGCCGGAGATCATCGTTACACCCATCACCGGCGGCAGCCCCGAATACCTGTCCTGGCTAGTGCACGAAACGCGTGCCTACGTTCATAGCGTTCCCGGCGGGGAAGAGGATGGGTGTGGGTGAGGTGCCTCCGACAAGCACGGGTGACCGTCCAGCCCGGCTGCCGGACACCATCCGGTCGCGGCCGCGTCGCGAGTCGCCGGACACTCAGCCGTGGCGGGTGGAAGGCCTGCCGGACCAGTCCGGCGGGCCATCCCCGCCGCGCCGGCCGAACTGGTCGCGGTTGGACTGTTTGCGATCAACTGGATCGTGTCGACGATGCTGCTCGGTCCGGCACCGCGCCCGGCAGTGTCCTACACGTTCTTCGTGCAGCAGGTGGACGCCGGCAACGTCCGGGAGGTCACCTCGACCGCGGATCGGATCGAGGGCGTCTTCAAGCGAGAAGTGCCCTACCCGCCCGGCGCGCAGGACGCCAAGCCCGTCGACCGGTTCAGCACCCAGCGGCCGTCGTTCGCCGATGACGCGCTGTTCCAGAAGCTGTAGGCGAAAGGGGTGGTGGTCAACGCCAATCCGCCCGATCAAGGGCCACCCGTATGGGAGCAGGTGCTGCTGGGGTTCGGTCCTACGCTGCTGTTCCTCGGTTTGATGGTGTGGTTGTTCCGGCGCAGTGCTGCGGCGGGTGGGCTCGTGGCATCGGCGGTATCGGCCGATCCCGCGCGAAGCTCTACCAGCCCGAGGCCGGGCCGCGCACGACATTCGGCGATCATTTTCATCGACGAACTCGACGCCATCGGACGCTCCCGCGGTAGCGCCAGTCAATTGGCGGCCACGACGAGCGGGAGCAGACCCTCAACCAAATTCTCACCGAGATGGATGGGTTCACCGGTACCGAGGGGTTCGTCGTACTCGCCGTCACCAACCGGCCGGAGATTCTTGATGCGGCGCTGCTGCGCCCTGGCCGGTTCGACCGGTGGGTGACGGTCAGCCCACCGGATCTCACCGGGCGCCGGCAAATTCTCGACGTGCACGTCCGTGGCGTGCCGCTGGCCTCGGATGTCGACCTTGATGAGGTGGCGGCCTCGACGCCTGGGATGGTGGGCGCAGACCTGAAGAACCTCGTCAACGAGGCAGCGCTGCTCGCAGCCCGGCGCGACCACGACCGGGTCACCGCAGCCGATTTCAGCGACGCTCTGGAGAAAATCGTGCTGGGCACGGTGCGCGGCATCATGCTGTCCCCGGAGGATAAGGAGCGCACCGCGTTCCACGAGTCGGGGCACGCGCAAGGTCTCGATCATCCCGCGGAGCCAGGCCCTCGGGGTGACGTTCCAGAGCCCGCAGACCGACCGGTACGGGTACTCGGCGAAGTACCTGCGGGGCAGGATCGTTGGGGCCCTCGGCGGCCGGGCGGCCGAGGAGATCGTCTACGGCGACATGACGACGGGTGCGGAGAGTGACCTGGAGCAGGTCACTCGAATCGCCCGCCAGATGGTCGGCCGGTGGGGGATGTCGCCTGCCATCGGCCCGGTGTCGGTGCTGCAACCCCCCGGACAGGAAGCCCCCTTCGGCCAGGACAGCGTCGCCCCCGCGACCAAACAACTGGTCGACGAAGAGGTCCGGCGAATAGTGGACGACTGCTACGCGGAGGCCGTCACCACGTTACGCGAGCACCGCGACGAGCTCGATCGGCTGGCCCACACCCTGCTGCTGCAACGGGAAACCCTCGATGAGAACCAGGCCTACGCGGCGGCGGGAATCAGTCGAGAAACGGCCCCAGTCGCAGTTGCCCGCGGCGAGACGCCAGGCGGCGAGCCTGCCCCGGGCCTATCGCCAGATGACCCGCCCGTAGACGCCGAAGACGGCCTACCGCTGCGCGTCCGCCGGTCCTCCCTCCCCGCTCCGAGAGGAGGAGATCATCGTGGGGGTGGCCGGTTTCGCTGACCGGAGTGTGGCCCCGTAGGCTGGATTAGTGCCCGTCCTGCGTGACTTTGTCTGCGACTGGAGGCGCGACGTTGAGCGAGACCCCGGTTCATGGCTGTGGAGCGCCGCGGGAGCCAGGTAGTTGGACTGCCGACCCGACCGCCGACGAGCTCCTGCGCCTGGAGTCGTACCGGTGCGGGGAAGCTGTTGTCGTCGTTGTGGCGGGTGAAATCTACATGCTCACGGCCGCCCGGATGCAGGAAACCCTGATTGCGCAACTGAGCCCCCGCCCCGAGCTGATGGTAATCGACCTGGAAGGAGTGGGCTTCCTCGGCTCGATGGGCTTGACCGCGCTGGCCCTGACCGAACGGCTGGCTCGCGAGCCGGGCGTTGAGGTGCGGATAGTGGCAACCAGCCGGGCGACGCTGCGCCCGCTGGAGATCACCGGCATGGCCTCCGATCTCGTCGTCTACGCTAGCCGCGAGGAGGCGCTGGCCGGCCGCTTCGGCAGTGGCCCGGATGCGCTTCCGGCGCCACGCACTCCCTAGCTGTGTCGGCGAACGGACCGAGCGAGTTTTTTACGCAGCTCGTGCAGAACCTCAGCTCAGGGGTACAGCTAGATCCGACGCTTGCACCGTTGATCTGCGCTGGGCTCCTGGGCGAACCGCGCAACTTGGTCGCGGTGCGTCACCAGCTGGAGAGCTGGGCATCCACTACCGGGCTGTCTGCGTCAGCGGTGGCCGATCTGGTGCTGTCCGGCTACGAGGCGCTGGCCAATGCTGCGGAGCACGCCTACCCGTCCGGCCTGGGCCCGGTCGATCTGGTGGCGGCCCGCACCACTGATGGTCGGGTGCTGGTCACCGTCGGCGATCGCGGCCGGTGGCGACCGCCGCCGGCCGATCCGGGTTTCCGTGGCCGCGGCCTCATGATGATTCACGCACTGGCCCACGGGGTCGAGGTACAGCAAAGCCCACAGGGAACAACTGTGTACATGGAGTGGACGCTGCCGGCGGCCGGAGCCGGGTCAACGACGGCGCAACACGAGTAGGGCGACGTCGTCGGACTTGTCGTGGCCGAACCGATCGATCAGCGCATCGCAGAGCTGCTCCGGCGCCACCTCGAAAGACACCGCGGTGCGCAGCTGCTCCATCCCGCGGTCAAGGTCCGACAACCGGTCCTCCACGAGGCCGTCGGTGACCAGCACGATCTCCCATGATGGCGCCAGCGCCACCATTGTCTCCGGCGGCCGCTGCCG
>JBHELN010000349.1:0-8405 GCA_046263115.1 Pseudonocardiaceae bacterium
GATCTCTCCGCGAGAGGGCGGTACGGCTGTCCCCCTCGGGTGCCGTGGATCCCTCGTACCTGGCAACAAACGCCCCGAAGATCGCCCGGGGGGTGGGTGATCTCCGCGCATCCAGGTACCGGCTCAACGAGGTGGGAGTCGGCGCAGATACGACCGGTGGCACTACTGTGCCCCGAACGGTGAGCCGTGCCCTGATCGAAACGTCCAGGACGTGGCAAATTGCTGCTACTACGCTTGTTCGCGGACATCGCAACCACCCGAGCGGGTAACGTAGCGTGACTCATTGTTACGGTGCGTTGTATGAACCACGTTGCGGACGCGACTCCACAACTCTCCACCCGCGAGATGATCAATACCCGAGCGCGGCGATCGATCGCCGTCATGGTTGACTACGTGCTGCTATGTCGACAGCGCCCCGTCGCAGGCCGATCATCGTGGCGAGCGCGGGCGCCATGCTCGCCGTCGCGGTTGTTTCCTGCAGTCATATAGCTACCGCTGTTCGCGCGCCCGAGACATCGGATCCCCAGCCGGCCGGGGTGGCGCCACCGGCCCCGCAGCCGGCCGCTGATGGACCGTGCAGTTACCTGTCGGCAGCGTCGGTACAGGCCGCCAACGGGGAACGGGTCACCGCGGTACGGGTCTCGGTCACAGGTACGAATCAGCCGTACCCGGCGTGTTTCTTCCTCACCTACCACGATGCCGTGCAACTGCGGACCTGGATCGTGGTCGCCAGTCCTCAAACCGCCAGAGCCACCGTCGACGCAGCGGCTCCGGTGGCCACCTCTGACCCTGCCGAGCTACCCGGCGGATGGTCCGGCGGTTCGCTGCCGACCACGGATGGGGCGGTGTTCGCGGTGGCTCGGCAGGGCACCGCAGTTGTGATCGTGACCAACCAGCGATACACAATCGGTGCTCGGCGAATCGCTGAGCAGGTGATCGCCAACCTGGGTTTATAGGGTAACTCGACTTGGTTGTTTGCCTCCGGCAATCCATCGGGGTTGATCACGTAGACCAACGCAGGATCTTGAGTGGGACTACACGCTCTTGTAGGACCTTCTTGCAGGACCTTCTTGTAGGCAACAAGACGACGCTGACGGTACCTGTCCGCTCGGGCGATCACCTGTATCTCTGACGGTGTGTCAGGTCGCTTATACCAACCCCTAGCGCGTCGGTCAGTCGTCGCCGCCCGGAAGGTGGTGAGCGCGCACCACGCCATTGCCGATCGGCGAGCGGCCGCTGGCGACCTCGTCGCGGTATCGCGACGTCAAGTGGTCGGGCGGCTGGACAGCGCTCCGCCCGGATTTCACCGACTGCCATCGGTTGCGCACCACGGCGCCGGCGACTCCCACGATCCCCAGCAACACCGTGACCACCCAAGGCCAGTGGCTCCGGCGTCGAGCGGGGTCGGGGCGCGTAGCGTCCACCTCATTCACATCCTTACCTTTTCATGCACCTAATCTTGCTCAGGGTCGCGCCAGCCTGCTCGTGACGTCGATGGAGAGGATCGTGGCTATCCAGGCCTGTCCGCAACCCAAGCTGGGTGATGGCAGGATGGGTCTGGTGACCGAACGGACGACGACTGCAATGCAGGCCATCCTGCACACGAGCGCGGGGGACATCCGCTTGAACCTGTTCGCGACCCACGCCCCTAAAACGGTTGCGAACTTCGTTGGCCTTGCCGAGGGCAGTAAGGACTATCCCCAGCGCAACGCCAAAGGCGAACTGTCCGGGCCGTTCTATGACGGGGCACTGTTCCATCGGGTGATCGAGGGCTTCATGATCCAAGGTGGTGACCCGACCGGTACCGGCAGGGGCGGGCCGGGGTACCGGTTCGGTGATGAATTCCATCCCGACCTGCAGTTCAATCGGCCGTACCTGCTGGCGATGGCGAATGCGGGCCCGAACACCAACGGTTCACAGTTCTTCATTACCGTGGGCCCCACGATGCATCTCAACCGCAAGCACACCATCTTCGGCGAGGTGGCCGACCAGCAGTCCCGCTCCGTGGTCGATGCCATTGCACGGACCCCGACGCGGGGTGACCGTCCAGTGAACAACATCGTGATCGAGCGAGTGACTGTCGAGCCGGTCAGGGTATGACAGCGATGGCCGGCCCCGTGTGTGTCCGGCACCCGGGCCGCACAACCGCAGTGCGCTGCACCCGCTGCGACCGACCCGCTTGTTCCGATTGCCTGCGCGAAGCCTCGGTGGGCTACCACTGTGTGGACTGCGTCGCTGAGGGCGGTGGCGCACGCCCGCGCCCGCGCACCAGCACGGTGTCGTGGCCGAAGCAGACCGGCCGGCTGCTGGTGGTTCCAGCACTGATCGCGATCAATGTCGGCATCTTCTTGATCACCGTGCTGCAGGCCGCCAGCGTGTCACATAACGCGGACGCGCGGCTGTTCCAGCAGTGGGCGCTGCAGCCGAGTGCGGTGGCTAACGGTGCCTGGTGGCAGCTGCTCACGTCGGGCTTCCTGCACATCGGCCCCATCCATCTGGTGTTCAACATGATCGCGCTGTGGGTGATCGGCCGGGATCTCGAGCAGGTACTGGGCAGCGCCCGCTTCCTGGTGGTGTACGTCGTGTCACTGCTGGGCGGGTCGCTGGTGGTCTTCCTGTTCGAGAACCCGGCGAGTCACACCGCCGGCGCGTCAGGCGCGGTGTTCGGCCTGATGGGAGGCCTTGCGGTGGTCCTGATGAAACTCCGGCTGTCCCCGCGCCCGGCGCTGACGATCATCCTGCTGAACGTGGTCATCAGCGTTGCGGTGCCCAACATCTCCATCCTCGGCCACCTCGGTGGGCTGGCCTTCGGCGCCGCAGTCACCGCCGCCATGCTCTACCTGCCCCAACCGCGCTAACTCGCATGTCGCGCTGCCGTGTCCGGTGAGTCGTGACCTCTTGTCCGGCCTGACGTGCCGCTATGCGCGTGCACACCGCAGCAGGCCGGTATCTGTCCACAGGGCCTATCCACACTGGGGATGAAATTGCAAATGTGTTGTTCGGCCCTACTCGCTGGCAGCGTTGCCAGCCGGTCAGCGCCAGCGCATGGTCATCAATAAGCCGCTGACCATCAACGCGAAGCCGATCATGAAATTCCAGTTCCCGAGGCTGTTGAGTAGCGGGATCCTGTCGACAGCGAGGTAGTTGACCACCAGCCACAGCAAGCCGAGGACCATCAGTCCCAGCATGACGCCGACATAAAGCGGATGGGAGGGACCTGCTACGGGCACCTTCGCCGGACCCATCGCCTCGGCCGGCGGAGTGTAGACCGACTTCTTGCGAACCTTCGACTTCGGCATGGTCATTTCCTCGTCTGGCGGGCGACGCTGCTGAACACGGTAACCTAACGCGGCCGCGGACCGACACGGGCGGCCAGACAGCCATCCGGCAGCGGTCCGTCAACCTCCGTATGGCCCGGCCAGTCGTGAGTTATCTACACCCACTACGGTCTGGCGTGCCCCCGGCCCGCTGTGCCCGTGAGGAGGTTTCGTGAGCCATGTGCTGACCCCGGTAAGGCGCTCCCGATCTCCACATCGGCGCCCGGATCCGGTACGAACGGCAATCCGTGGAGTCGGTGAGCTGCTGCTGACAGCAGGTCTGGTGGTACTGCTGTTCGTCTTCTACGAAGCGTATGTCACCAACTGGTCTTCGGCCGGGAAGCAGCGCCAGGCCACCGCCAAGCTCGACGACACCTGGCAAAACGGACGCGGCCTGGTGGACCGGCCGGTCAAGGGCGCGGGTATCGCCAAGCTCTACGTACCGGCGTTCGGGCCTGATTTCGTCTTCACCGTGCTGGAGGGCACCGACCCAGGCACCCTGGAAACTGGACCGGGCCATTACCTGGGCACCGCGTCCCCCGGGGAGCCGGGCAACTTCGGGGTGGCTGGCCACCGTGTGGGTAAGGGTTCACCCTTCAACTCCGTGGATGAGCTGTCCTCCTGCGACGCCATCGTGGTGGAGACCGCCGACCACTGGTACGTCTACCGGGTTTTGCCACTGCAGGACGAAGTGGCCGGTTGGGCGGCGGGAAAGGGGAGGCAGCCGCAGTGCCGGGGTGTCGAACCATTACCGGGGCGCTACGCCAACGTGGTGGGCAAGGCGGTCGTGCTGCCGTCGCAGGTCGAGGTGATCGCTCCAGTGCCGGGTCACCCGGGTCGGGTCCCCGTGAGTCGGCTGATCACTCTCACGACTTGTCACCCGCAGTTCTCCGCCAGCCACCGACTCATCGTGCACGGCGTCTTGGTCGCGTCGTACCGCAAGGTCGACGGGAAACGTCCCGTCGAGCTCACCGCGGCCGCCTGAGGAGGCTCATGTGTACAGCTGGATCTGGCGGCACCTGCCCGGCTTGCCTGCAGTCAAGCTACTGCAGGCAACGGTCCTGGTCGCCGCGGTAGTGGCACTGCTGTTGTTCGTGGTTTTCCCGTGGGCTGAGCCTCGGCTTCCGTTCAATGCCGTCACAGCGGGGTCGTGACGGCCACAGCCAGCTACCCTGGCTCCGTGCGCATCCTGGTGATCGATAACTACGACAGTTTCGTGTACAACCTCGTGCAGTATCTGGCGCAGCTGGGCGCCGAGTGCGTGGTGCGACGCAATGATGCAGTGCGGCCCGGGGATGTCGCCGCCGCGGACGGGGTGCTGATCAGTCCCGGCCCCGGTACGCCAGAGCGCGCCGGAGCGAGCATGGACATCGTCCGGGACTGCGCCGAGCAGGGCCGTGCGTTGCTCGGAGTTTGTCTCGGCCACCAGGCGATCGGGGCGGTCTGGGGAGCCACCGTGGCACGGGCTCCGGAGCTGCTGCACGGTAAGACTTCTGAGGTGCACCACAACGGCGCCGCGGTGCTCGCCGGATTGCCGCAGCCGTTCATCGCCACCCGGTATCACTCGCTGACCGTGCTGCCCGAGACCATCCCTGAGGAGCTCGAGGTCACCGGTCGTACCGCCTCCGGAATCGTGATGGCGATGCGGCACCGCGAGCTTCCGGTGCATGGGGTGCAGTTCCATCCGGAGTCGGTGCTCACTGACGGCGGGCACCGGCTGTTGGCAAACTGGCTGCGGATAGCGGGTGCTGAAGTGGACGGGTCACGGGTACTCGAACTCGAAACCGGAATGCGCAAGCTCGCCTCCGCCGCCGTGGTGCGCTGACTCCCCCCAACTGGTCAGCCGCCGCCGCCGAATCCGGGGGTTTCGAAGATCGGGCTGCTGGTGGTGGTGGTGCTGGTCGTCGTGTTATCCCGTCCGACGGTGACCGTGATGGTCTGGTCACGGGTGAAGCCGGTGCCCGGGGGCACGTCTTGCGCCACGATAAGTCCGGCCTGGTTGGGATCGTTCACCTGAGCGAACGTCTCATGGAGGGTGCCGCTCCAACCCAGCTTTTGCAGGGTGGCCAGCGCCTGGGCCGACGTCAGCCCGCGCAGGTTGGGCATCTGGGCCTGGTTTCCCCGTGACACTGTGAGGGTCACCGTGCTACCGGCCTTGACGGTGGTGCCACCTGCCGGGTTCTGCTTGAGGACCTGGCCTCGCTGTACCGCGGAGTCGACCTCCTGGACCTGCGCGGTCAGGTGGGCCACCGCGATGTTGCGCTGAGCTTGCTCAACGTTGGTGCCCACGACGTCAGGCACGCCGAAGGCCTCCGGTGGCACACCGACGGTGATGACCACCGACTTGCCCTTAGCCAGCCGGCGACCGGCGGGCGGATCCTGGACCTGCACCCGGCCGACGTCCTTGTCGTCCTGGACGACCTGTTGGCGCTGGTCCGGCGAGAGCGCCAGGCCTACCTGCTGTAGCGAGGACTGGGCCTGGACGCGGTCCAGCCCCAGCAAGTTGGGTACCTCCACCTCTGCGGGGCCGGCGCCGATGTCCAGCCGGACGGTGGTGCCCTTCACCGCCTGGCCGGTCGGGTTCATCGCCACCACCCGCTCGAGGTCCTGAGGGGTCGACTCGACGGGATGGCGCTCGGTCTGGAACCCGGCTGCGTTGAGCGCTTGCTCGGCTTGCGGCACTGGCTGGCCGACCACGTTGGGCAGCGGGACCGGTTTGGGGCCGCCGCCGAAGACGTCGGTGAACAGCAGCAGGATCATCCCGATGATGGCCGCGACCACCACCGTGGTGAGGACGCCGAGGCCACGCCCGCGCCGCCGCTCCTCGATCGGCCCACCAACAGGCTCGGCGCGCCGCCGGCCGGCTCGAGTGGCACGCATGGCCACGGTAGGGCCCGAGTCGAGCATGAGATCGCGGTCGGCGTCGGTCATGACCACCGGCGCCAGTTGCCGTTGCCCTTTGAGCACCCGGACCAGATCTGAGCGCATCTCCGCAGCGGACTGGTAACGGTTCGCCGGATTCTTGCTCATCGCCTTGAGCACCACCGCATCGAGTGCGGGAGATACCTCCGGGTTCTGGTGCGACGGTGGCGCTGGGTCTTCGCGAACGTGTTGGTACGCCACCGCGACCGGAGAGTCACCGGTGAACGGAGGTTCACCGGCGATCAGCTCGTAGAGCACGCACCCGGCGGCGTAGACGTCCGACCGGGCGTCCACCATTTCGCCACGGGCCTGCTCGGGGGACAGGTACTGGGCGGTACCGACCACCGCTGCGGTCTGGGTCACGCCCTGCCCGTCGGACAGCGCTCTGGCGATGCCGAAGTCCATCACCTTGACCGCGCCAGCGTTATTGATCATGATATTGGCCGGCTTGACGTCGCGGTGGATGATGCCGTTGCGGTGGCTGAAGTCCAGGGCGGCACAGACGTCGGCCATCGTCTCCATCGCCCGCTGTTCGTCCAGCGGGCCTTCGGTCTTGACGATGTCGCGCAGGGTACGTCCGTCGACGAACTCCATCACGATGTAGGGCAACGGGCCGTACTCCGACACCGTCTCGCCGGTGTCGTACACCGCCACGATCGCCGGATGGTTCAGGGCGGCGGCGTTTTGCGCCTCACGGCGGAAGCGATGCTGGAACTGGGGGTCTCGCGCGAGGTCGGCGCGCAGCACTTTGACGGCGACGTCGCGGCCCAACCGGACATCGCGCCCGCGGTGCACCTCGGACATGCCGCCATAGCCGAGCGTCTCGCCCAGCTCGTAGCGATCCGACAGTAACCGGGGAATGGTCATTGCTGCGCCGTCCCGCTCCTCGTTTGTGACCCGCACCGTGACCCTGTCGGTGGCCGTGTCGGTGGCCGTGGCCGTGTCGGTGTCCGTGTCGGGGCCCAGGTCCGGGCCTATCATGCCCCTCCCCCGACTGTCACCTGATACGTGTCGACCGCTCACTTTCCCCTCCGGCAGGTCAGCTCGAGGGTCGATCCGCGGGCGACGAGGCCGGTCAGTGGGCTGACCCCGATGATCCGGCACTGCGAGCGCAGGTCCGGATCGACCTGATCGCCGTTGTCGTCTACCACACGCGGTATCAGGCCACGGACCTTCGCGGCGACAACAGCGTCGCTGCCCGAGTGACCCCAGTAATCGGTCGGAATGATGAGCACCTCCGGGGGCGCGTCGTCCCGGTTATTCGACTCCGGGGCAGGTAGCGCCTTGGTGAGTTCCTGCGCGTACGGATCTGGTATCGCTGGTGGCGAAGGTGCGCTGACGACCTCGGTGCCCCCTGCCCCAGCGGCCACGGCGGATGGCATGGCCGGCGAATGCAGCGCGTCGCGGACCAGGTAGCCGGAGAGCACCAGCACGAACGCGCCGAGCGCGGCGAGCGCGATCCGTCCAGGCCCGCGACGTTCGGCGTGGACCGGACGCGGCAGCACGGCAGTCGGAGACGGCTGGTTGGTGACCGCCCGCGGAGGCGGCAATCCAACCGATCTCACGGGCGGCAACCCCTGGCCGCCTCGAACCGCGGCAGCGGCTGCGGCGAACTCACCGCCGGTGCGGTAGCGCCGGCAGGGGTCCTTGACCAACCCAGACTCGATCAGTGTCCGGATCCCCTGGGGGACGTCCGCAGGCAGCGGCGGTGGCTGGTGATGGATGTGCATCATGGCGACGCTGACCGCGTTGTCGGCCGAGAAAGGGCGGTGCCCTGCCAGGCATTCGTAGCCGACCACCGCCAGTGAGTAGACGTCACCGGCCGGCCCAGCCTCGTTACCGGCGGCCTGCTCGGGAGCGATGTAGTGCGCGGTGCCCAGGACCATGCCGTTGCGGGTCATCGGGGCTGCGTCGACCGCTTTGGCGATGCCGAAATCGGTGAGCTTCACCGTGCCGTCAGGCGTGATCAAAATGTTCGCCGGCTTGATGTCACGGTGCACCACACCGCGCTCGTGCGCTGCCTGCAGCGCACGGCCGGCCTGCTCCAGGATGTCGAGCGTTCGATCGGCGTCCAGGCGGGTCTGCCGTGCCAGGATCGTGTGCAGCGGTTCCCCGGCCACCAGCTCCATCACCAGGTAGGCCACCCCGGGTGCGGGTGTCCCGCAA
>JBHELN010000350.1:0-3432 GCA_046263115.1 Pseudonocardiaceae bacterium
GGTGCGCAGCCGGGGCAGCGCGGGACGCAGCAGCCGGTTCAGATCGGGGCCTGTCGTCGTCTCGATCATGTCGGGCCTCGGTTTGTGACAGCGTCCGCGCTGCGGGTGCTCGGCGTGGGTGGCCGAGAGTGTGGCACTCAGACCGTGAGGTCGTCTCCTCCTTTTGGAGCTGACCGGGGTGGTCGGGCTCGGTCAGGCTCGTCCTTCCATCGATGAGCCCGTCGAGTCAGGAGGAGGACATGCCATGTTGGCGGTAGAACTGGTGCGGCGCGGGGCTAAGCGCCATGGGTCCCGCACGGCGGTGGTTGCTGGTGCCGATCGCCTGACGTTCACCGAGGTCGACCGGGCCTCGAACCGGATGGCGCACGTTTTGGCCGGTCTGGGCGCGGGTCGCGGCGCGCGCGTTGGTCTGCTGGTGGACAACGGGCTGTGGTCGATCCCGATGGACTTCGCCTGCCTGAAGGCCGGAACGGTTCGGGTGCCGCTCAACTCCCGGCTGTCGGTAGTTGAGCACGCTCAGATGCTGGCCGAGACCGGCGCGCGCACCCTGGTGTTCAGCCCGCATCTTGCCCCGCGGGCCAGCGAGCTCGCTGAGCGGCTCGACGGGTTGCGGCTGGTCAGTCTCGGATCGGTAGCCGACCATGACGCGCCAGGAAGCGCCCTGAACCTGCTTGCAGCCAAGGACGATGCCAGCCCCACCGACCCGATGCTGCCCACCGGACCAGATGACCTGATGCTGTTGATGTACACCTCGGGGACCACCGGCACCCTCAAGGCCGCGCAACACACGCAGGCGTCCTGGGCGGCGACTGCCGCCAATGTGCTCGCGAATCTGGTCAGCCCGGGCCCTGACTCGACGATGCTGCACGCCGCGTCGCTGTTTCATGCCAGCGGATTTTTCGTCTTGCCCTACTGGGTGCGGGGCGGCACCGCGGCGGTCTTGCCCCGATTTGACCCGGACAGCTACCTGGACGCGCTGGCCCGCCACCGCGCCACCGAAATCAACCTGGTGCCGACCATGCTCGGCATGCTTTTTGCCAGCGGCGCTACTGAGCGTGCCGACCTGTCGAGCCTGCGCACCGCGGTTTATGGCGCCAGCCCGATGCCCCGGCCGTTGATCGAGCGGGCTCTGCAGGCGTGGGGGCCGAGGTTTATCCAGTACTACGGGCAGTCGGAGGCACCGCTGGCGATCACCGCCCTGGACCGCCACGACCACACCGAGTCGAACCTGCTCGGCTGCTGCGGGCAGCCCGCGGCCGACGCCGAGGTCGCCGTGTGCGACCCCGACGGCCAGCCTGTCGCGCCGGGGGAGATCGGCGAAATCCGGGTGCGCGCGCCGTTTGGCATGGCCGGCTACTACAACGCCCCCGATCGCAACGCCGAGACCCTCACCCCCGATGGGTGGATCCGCACCCGTGATCTGGCTCGCACCGATGACCGCGGTTACGTCAGCCTCGTCGACCGATCCAGCGACATGATCATCACCGGTGGGTACAACGTCTACCCGCGCGAGGTCGAAGACGCGCTGATGGCGCATCCGGCCGTCGCTGAGGCTGCCGTCGTTGGTGCCCCGGACGCCACGTGGGTGGAGGCCGTCACCGCGTTCGTCGCGCTGCGCCCGGGCGCGTCGGTTAGCCCAGCCGAGCTGCGTGACACCGTCCGCGGGCGCATCGCCGGCTACAAGGTGCCCAAGACCGTCACGGTCATCGACGCGATCCCCAAGTCCCCGGTGGGAAAGATCCTGCGCCGGGCACTGCGCGATCCGCTGTGGACCAGCCAGCGTGAACCGAGTCTGATCCGATGAAAACGCCCGTCGCGGTGCAGCGGTCCGGTCCGGTCACCACGATCAGCCTGGAGCGGCCCCAGGCCCGCAACGCCGTCGATGGCCCGATGGCGGCGGCGCTGGCCGAGGCGTTTCGGGCCTTCGACGCCGACGACGACGCCGCGGTGGCCGTGCTGCACGGCCGCGGAGGCGTGTTCTGCGCCGGCGCTGACCTCAAGGCGCTAGGCGGCCCGCAGGGCAACGTGTTCTGCCCAGACGGGGACGCTCCGATGGGTCCCACCCGGATGCGGCTGGACAAACCAGTCATCGCCGCTGTCGAGGGCTATGCGGTAGCGGGCGGACTGGAGCTGGCGCTGTGGTGCGATCTGCGAGTGGCCAGCGACACCGCGGTGTTCGGCGTCTTCTGCCGCCGCTGGGGTGTGCCGCTCGTTGACGGCGGGACCGTGCGGCTGCCCCGGCTAATCGGGCACAGCCGCGCGATGGACCTCATCCTCACCGGACGCGCGGTCACAGCCGCCGAGGCCGAGCGGATCGGCCTGGTCAACTGCCTGGTACCCGCCGGCCAAGCGCTGGCCGCGGCGCAACAACTCGCCAGCGAGCTTGCCGCGCTGCCCCAGACCTGCCTGCGCCGCGACCGAGCTTCCGCGCTCGACCAACACGATCTGGACGAGGCAACCGCGCTGGCGACCGAGTTCCGCCACGGTCAAGTCAGCCTGGCGACTGACGCACTGCACGGGGCACGCCGCTTCGCCGACGGTGCCGGCCGCCACGGTGGTCCCGCAACCCGCCGGATAACAACCCACCCGCCGCCCAAATTGGGCCTGCTGGCCATGATCGGCCTACAGGCCAAAAATCCGCCTCGAACTTGCCACGGTAGGAAGCTGGGTAAACGATCGGCGAACACCGTCAAGGAGGCCGTCTAAAGATCTTCAGCCAGTCGGCTTGACGAGTGCTCGCAGGTCGTCACGATCCGGTGTTAGCTCACCCGAAAAATCCCTGAGTGGACTCGGCGAGGGTTAGAACAGTTGTGAATTTCGGGTTGAGGGGCAAACTCAGAAGCGCCCTCGATAGGCGCGCGGTGATGGCACTTGCCGTGCTGATGGGTGTCTTCGTGGGTGGCTGTGGCACCCAGCCTCGGGCGGTGTCCACCCTTGCGACCCGGCTGCTCTGGGTGCTCCCGCGCGTGGTGCTGGTACAGACGGTCTGTTCCGCGGTCCGGGGGGTGTCACGTTTAGCTGCGCAATGTTGACCGTGCCGTGGGATCATGCTGGTTGCGGACAGGGCCTCAGCAGCCCGGCCAGCTGTCGTTACCCGTCGCGATGGCCGACAACGTCACCGCGCCGCGGGGTGTGCTGGTCTGGCTCGTCGGCGGCCCAGGCGCGCCGGGCGTGGGGTTGACCGCGGTGATCGCCCGCCAATTCGACCCGGAAGTGTTGCGCAACTATCGGCTGGTGTTGTTCTCGGCACGCGGCACCGGCCCCGGCGCGCTTGTGTGTTGGGGCACGGGCCCGGAGGGCGTTGGTGACGCACTGATGCGGCGCGGGGGGGAGCGCTGGGGTAGTGGTTGCGGTGCCCGTAGGGACGGTTGGTAAGTGGCGGGGAGTCGGCGCGGCCCTGGGGTGGGAGTTGTGGTTGTAGTGGAAGTGACT
>JBHELN010000351.1:0-4222 GCA_046263115.1 Pseudonocardiaceae bacterium
GGGTCCTGCTCGCCCCCGCCGAGGCCGGGCTCCCGTGGGTAGGGAGTCTGCGACTTACCCGCGCCTTGCTGGGTCATGATTGGGCTCCTTCCATCGACTGTGGTGGACTTTGAAGCCGCCGGTCGACTTCGCCGCGACCACCAAGCCGAGTCGGCTGTGATGGCTTGCGTAGGGCTACCCGATCGACGCGGATGACAAACTTGCCTCGACCCTTTGCCTGCTATGAAGCTTCTCGCGGGCTCAGCGCGGCTGCTGGCACCAACTGGTCATCGAGAGTGAACCGGACGTCTCCGGCGCCGTCGCGCAGCGGGACCCACACCACGCCGTACCACTCGCCCCGTGAACCGCGGACCCAACGTTTGAGCATGCCGGGAACCCGGCCGGTGACGGTCAGGCCGTCGGCGACGACTCGCCTGCGGTGCCCAGCCGGCAGCGGGAACGCCAGGTCGAGGTCGATCCATACCGCCCGGGCCCGTACCGACTGGCCACCGGTGATGCCGTCGCCGCCGTGTGCGCCGATCCATCCGAGCGTCACGCCTGCTCCCCGATCGACTCGTTGTCGCCCGAGCGCGGGGGAGCGCGCCTTGCCTCGACCCACCATGGTCTGCGAAATCCGGCCAGGCAAGCAAACACGCCCCGGGACGTTGCGCAGCCGGGTGGCAAGGCGCCGATCTTTCGACGAGCGTTACCCTCTCGTCGCCGAGTTCGACACCACGGCGGTCGAACGCGGAACGGGCAGCCCTGGTGTCGAACTCGGCGACAAGAGGGTGCTGGCAATGCCTGCGCTCGATCTGTGCACGGCCTCCGGGGCAAGGACCCCGGCCCGGACCCAGTTCAGCGCAGCCAGAGTCGGGAATCCAGCCGCGATCCAGCGCTCGGCCAGCGCGAGTGGGTGTTCGAGATGCTCGGTGGGCTCGGCCCGGATCGTTTCGGCCAACAGGATCAGCTCGGCATCGCGTGAGACGAAACCGAGCTTG
Source organism: Pseudonocardiaceae bacterium (assembly GCA_046263115.1). Classification (GTDB taxonomy): domain Bacteria; phylum Actinomycetota; class Actinomycetes; order Mycobacteriales; family Pseudonocardiaceae. The sequence goes on from JBHELN010000351.1 coordinate 978, forward strand.
CGCCGGCTGCGGGTACGCGGCGAATTGTCGGGATCGTAAAAGAGCCGGAAACCGTGCTGCGCAAGCAGTTCGGGGGCCAGCGAGTCCGGGGCCGGCTCGGTGATGGGCACTCCAGAACTGATCCACACGCTCGGACCGCGTCGATGGTGCTCGCGTAACAGCAAGGCCCAGGTGCTGCCGACCGAACAGCACCAGGACACCGTCAGGACCGCCACTGACTGATTCCTTTCCTCGCCCCAGCCGCCAAGCGGCGGGCGCCGGCGCGCTGCGCGATGAGGCAAGGCGGGCAAGGGTCGCGACCGGTACGCCCGGTGGTGCCTGTTCCGGCTGGGAAACCGCCGAACACGGCAACAATGCCTCGCCCCGGGCCCGCATGTCAGGAGCATCACCGGCCAACAACGACGCGATCGTCCTGCCGGATCCCGGCAACGAAGGCGCCAGGCATTTCCGCTGACGGCGCCAGGCACGTTCCTGATCTGTCAGGAAGGATGGAGCGATGAGGGTGCACCAGCGAGGCGAGAAGTCGCCGCAAGGAGGGTCTTCTGTTGCCGTGTTCCGGCAGGATTGGGCTCTTGAAGTGGCCCGATCGGCGGCTGCAGACGCCGGTGGGCTGGATCCCGAGCTGCTCGGCGACTTTCTGGATCGGCTCGCCGCTCCTGGTCCGGAACACGACTGGGACCGCCACACCAACGCCACGTTTGCGGCTCTGGGGTCGCGTGCGGCGGAACAGGGCGTGGTGCTGCGCGCCCTGGTCGATCTGTACCTGTCCGCCGCCTGGCGGGCCTGGCCTCAGCTGCCTGCAGTCGCCGGTGAGGACACCAGCGCCGTCCGCGCAGCGGGGCAGCGGGTGCTGCGCGCGTGCGACGACGTCGTCGCCGCACTGGCCGAGGGCTACACCTCCGCCGGGCGTGCCCTGGTGCGCCGGGAGGAGGCACTACGCCGGGAGTTCGTTGACGACCTGCTGGCCGGCACCGCCGACCCGACCGGCCTGCTGGTGCGCGCGCAGTCCTACGGCCTGCAGCTGGCTGGTGCGCACGCGGTGCTGCTCGCCCGCACCACGGTCCCGTTCCAGGACGCCAGCCCGCTGCTGGCAGAGGTATCCGCCGCGCTGGCGGCGTCGCTCGGGGCCTTCGAAGCGTTGATCACGACGCGTGATGGTCAGCTCGTCATCGTGTTGCCAGCGCTGCCCGCGCCGACTCTGGACGCCGCGCTGGCCGGAGCGCGCCGCGCGCTGACTTCAGGCGACCGCCGGTCTCAGAAGGTGTGGCTGGTGCTGGGGCGGTCCCATCCCGGACCTTCGGGCGTGGCGCGTTCGTTCACCGAAGCACGCGACGCGCTGGCCTTGGCTGAGCGACTGCGGTTGTCGGAGCCGGTAGTGAGGGCCGAAGACCTGCTCGTCTACCAGGTGCTGCTGCGCGACCGTGCAGCGCTGTGCGACCTCATCGATACCGTCCTTACCCCGCTGCTCCGGGCGCGGGGCGGAGCTGAACCGCTGCTGGAGACCCTTGAGGCCTACCTTGGTAGTGGTGGGAACACCACTCGCACCGCGCAGCTGCTGCATTTATCGGTGCGTGCCGTCACCTACCGCCTCAACCGGATCAGCACCCTCACCGGCCTGCATCTCGGCAACCCCGCCCACCGCTACACCCTGCACACCGCGGTCTTAGGCGCCCGCGCGCTTGGCTGGCCCGGCGACACCACGGTTATTGCTGAATCCAGGCAATAAAGTGGCCAGATCACGACCGAAAGCGCACGAGCAGTGGGCGCCTATCGGCAGTCACACTGGTTTCGTCAGGTTGTCACCGTCACGAGGGAGGGCCAGACCATGGCATCGTTGATCGACCGCATCACCCGGCTGGCGCGCAGCCCGCAGGGGCAACGGCTCGCTGAACGGGCCCAGCAGTTCGCCCGGGACCCCAATACCCGCCGCAAGATCGAAGACCTGCGGGCCCGCTTGATGAAGAAACGTTGATCACCAGGATCGTGCATGTGCGGAGGAGGATATGTCTAGGCTGGGTAACGGCCTGAAAACCGCGTTACTGCTTGGCGGGCTCTCTGCTCTGATCTTGCTGATCGGGCAGGCGCTGGGCGGCACGACGGGGCTGCTAATCGCAGGCGTGGTAGCGCTCGGGATGAATGGGGTGTCCTACTTCTACTCCGACCGGCTCGCCTTGCGGGCCATGCGCGCAGAGCAGGTCAGCCCGCAACAGGCGCCCTGGCTGCACGCGATGGTGGCTGAGCTCGCCGCTCGCCAGGGCTTGCCCGCGCCGAGGGTATACATCAGCCCGTCGGCGACACCCAACGCGTTCGCCACTGGTCGCAACCCGTCGCACGCGGCGGTCTGTGTCACCACGGGCATCCTCGAGCTGCTCGACGAGCGCGAGCTGCGCGGCGTCCTGGGCCACGAAATCAGCCATGTGGGTAACCGGGACATTCTCATCGCCTCGGTCGCCGCTGGCCTGGCCAGCATGGTGATGATCCTGGTGAACCTGGCCCAGTTCGGCGCCCTATTCGGTTTCGGCGGTAATGACGAGGACTCCGGTCCCGGTTTCCTGGAGATCATCCTGTTGGCGCTGCTGGGTCCGCTGGCCGCGGGGCTGATTCAGGCTGCGATCAGCCGCTCGCGCGAATACGCCGCTGATGCTTCGGGTGCTGAGGCCGCGGGCGACCCGCTGGCGCTGGCCAACGCTCTGCACAAGATCGAGCGGGCAACGCACGCCAGGCCGCTGCCGGCCAGCACTAGCACCGGACCGGTGAGCTCGTTGATGATCGCCAACCCGTTCTCCGGGCGAACCATGCTGCGGATGTTCTCCACCCACCCCGACACCGCCGACCGCATCATCCGGCTCCGAAATATGGCACAGCTGCGCGGGTGATCGCCCGAGTGGAAGCCACGGAACCGCCGTCTTGTCGCCGAGTTCGACACCAGGGCTGTCCGTTCCACCTTCGACATCACTGTGTCGAACTCGGCGGACAACAGGTCGGTGAGCTAACGGGTCAAACGCTATGACGGGATGCGGGCCAGGTCGGCGGCCCCGACCAAGCCGGCTGCAGGACCCAGTTCGGCGATCCGCAGCTCGGCCACCGGCCGGTAGCCGTGGCCGGTCAGCGACTCCGCGAAGGCGGCTGACGCGGGGGCGCGGAGCACCTCACCGGCGGCGGACACGCCGCCGCCGATGACGAACAGGCCGGGATCGAGCACCGCGGCCAAGCCGGCCAGCCCGCGCCCCAACCACGTCCCCACC
>JBHELN010000352.1:0-12226 GCA_046263115.1 Pseudonocardiaceae bacterium
GCGCTTAGCCATGGCACTGTCTTTCTTGCAGCTGATCAGCGGTATGACTGTGACCACCGTCCCACGGTGTCCCAGCCACCGCTTAGGGAAGTGCGGAACCGGGTGTCGGGGGGCGGACCGTCGCAGCCGTCACGCAGCCGGTGACCCCGGCCTCGTCCAGCCCGTCGAGCAGCCGCATGTGTGGATGGGTAACGGGAAAGCCAGGAATAGCCCGGACAGCGCCCGACCATCCCCGTCGACGGACCGCAGCTGATGCACAACCCTGTCGGATTTCAAACGCCCGGGGACGATCTAGGACACAAGGGTGGCACGCTTGCCAGTGCACCTCGGTTCGCGGTCAGTGCAGCGCGGACATCGACTTCCACTGGTCCCAGGGCACGGTCCAGTCATAGATGTCGCCGTCTGCGGGGGACATCGCAACCTGGCTGCCGGTCACCTCGACCGGGTCGCCGAACAGCGCGCTGTCGAAGTATTCCTTGGCGTTGGCGGTGGACAGGTTCACACAGCCGTGGGTGACGTTGGCCTCGCCCTGCACACCGGTGGTCTCTGGGTTGGCGTGGATGAACTCGCCGTTGTTGGAAATCCGCACCGACCAGTGCGAGGGGAAGTTGACATACCCGTAGGCCGGGTTCGACATCAGATACAGCGGGCTTTTACTCATCACCACGTGGGTACCGCTGCGGGTGACCCGATTCGGGTCGGCGCCCAGCCCGTAGCTGGCCGGGAAGTCCATGACCGTCTGGCCGTCGCGGATCACCACCATGTGGTGGCTGTTGACGTCGGCCTTGACGATCTGCGCCCGCCCGACGGTGAAATGCAGGCTCAGGTCTTCCTGGCCCCATCCACCCTGGCCGTAGTTCACCCCGTACAGCTTCGCGGCGACGGTGACCTGCGTGCCCGGCTGCAGGTAGTCCTTGGAGCGCCAGTGCACCCGGGAGCGGCCGTTGTCATCGGGCAGCCAGGCCCATGACCCCTCCGCCGGCACCGAGGTCTGCACCTGCAGCGCCCGCTGCGCCGCTGCCTGGTCGGCGACGTGGTCGTCGAACTGGAGGATGATCGGCGCGGCGACGCCCACGGTGTCGCCATCGTGGATGTTGAGTGTGCCGCTGACCAGTGCCTTGGGTTTGACGGTGGTGAATGAGCCGGTCACGGGCACCGGCTTACCGTCAGCATCGGTAGCGGTGCCGGAATAGGTGTAGCGCTTGCCGTAACCCAGCGGCTCGGTCGCTTTCCAGCTGTCGCCGTCGGCGGACAGCGCACCGGCCACCGGCTTGCCCTCGGGGTTGGTCAGTGCTACCTGGGTGAGCTTGCCGTGGTCAATGGTGACCGTGACCGGACTAGTGGGGCTGACGTCCGTGGCGCCGTTCGCCGGTGACGTGGTGACCGTCCCCGGTGAGGCGGCAATCTGGCAGCCACCCAGCAGCACGAGTACCAACATCAGCAGTGCTACGCCCACCAATTTGCGCATCTCTTATCTCCTGACCACCCATGCTGGTGTTTTCGGCAACGCCTCAGCACGAGAGGATTACCCGGCCGCGGCCGGCATTACCCCAGCGCACCGGTTTGCCTCAACGCCGGCGGTCAGGCGTGACCCCCGCTAGTCAGATCCGATCCTCACGACTGCGACCGCTTGTTGTGGCCCGTCCCAGTGGTAGGTGTGGACGACGGCGTGGCGCTTGCCGCGGCTGATCATTACCCGGTTGATGGGGGTGGTGAGCAGGAGGCCACTACCGGTGATAGCGCTAGAGAGACCCAGAACAGCAGCTGGTCAGCCCGGCGTTCATCGCGCCGGGGCGACCCCGGATGATGCCACTGGCTGTGCGTACCTCAGCACCGATGTCGGTCGCCAACTTGCGGGCGCATTTATCGATCGACCAGGCGATGCGGGGCAGCTGCACCACTGCGTTGCAGATGCCCGCCAGGCGACGTTGAGCTATTTCCCAGCGACTTGGAGACGCCACCCAATGTTTCGGAGGTATTCACCAGCGAGCCCGATGTGTCGATCAACGACTGAGAGGTGTCCTTCAACGAGCCGTCAGTGCGCTGCGCGGAACCCCCGATCGACTGAAGCGAGTCATTGATTCGGGACACCTGCCCCGGGATCGGCTTCAATGCACTATCGACGTCGCTCAGCGCGGAGTTGATTCCCCGAATGTAGTCCGGCAGAGGCTGCACATTAGCCGTGGCGCCGGCCACCGAATTGGACGCCGTGGACAGGCCGTCATCAATCGATTCGAGCGCTCGGACAATGCCGATCAGAAAGCCGATGACAACGACCACCACGACAATTCCGAGCGTAGCGAATATCCACAGAAAACGTGCGAATGGGGTCGTCGCGGCAGGTTGCGCAGCGCTAACGTTCCACTGTCCGGAACGCGGGCTTTTTGATCGGCGACGTGTCACTAGTTGGCTGACCATTCTGCGTCTTCCTAGTACAGCGGCGTGAGTGGATTGGTGCGCTGTAAACAAACCCTAGCATCAAAACAGCGATGCGCCAGCTCGGCATCGGCCCCGTAGTAATCACCCCATGTTACAGGGCAATCACAGAGCGTTTCGAAGAACAGGTGGATCCCGGCTCATCGACCTCGACGGTCGACCCTGCGCTGCTCGCCGGGATGGCTCATACCGCGATTGTCCACCAATCAACGGCGTCCGGTGGCCATAGGCGGGGGACGCTACTACCGTCGTCAGCGCAATGTGATGAACGCGACACAGGAGGTCTTGCCGCGATGGGTGACGCGAGCCAGCGACTCAGCAACCTGCTCACCGAGAGCCGAGTGTTCCCGCCGAGCGAGGAATTCGCCGCGCAGGCAAACGCCACCGCGGCGATGTACGACGAAGCCAACGCCGACCGGGAGGCCTTTTGGGCGGATCAAGCGCACCGGCTGCACTGGGATACCGACTTCGAGCAGGTGCTCGACTGGTCGAACGCTCCCTTCGCCAAGTGGTTCATCGGCGGCAAGCTCAACGTCGCCTACAACTGCGTCGACCGGCACGTCGTCGACGGTCACGGCGATCAGGTTGCCTTCCACTGGGAGGGCGAACAGGGCGACACTCGGACCATTACTTACGCCGACTTGAAGCGGGAAGTGTGCAAGGCGGCTAACGCCTTGCTGTCGCTGGGCCTGCAGACCGGTGATCGCGTGGCCATCCAACTCCCCATGATCCCCGAGGCGGTCTTCGCCATGCTCGCCTGCGCCCGGCTGGGCATGCCCCACAGCGTGGTATTCGGGGGCTTCTCCGCCGAGGCGCTGCGCCAGCGGATCATTGATGCCGATGCGAAGCTGGTTATCACCGCCGACGGCCAGTTCCGGCGCGGCAAAGCAGTCCCGTTAAAAGCAAACTCTGATATCGCGCTCAAGGACACCTCCACGGTGCAGCACGTTGTCGTGGTCAAGCGCACCGAGATCGACATCGACTGGACCGAGGGCCGCGACTTGTGGTGGCACGAGCTGGTGGATTCCCAGTCCGACGAGCACGCGTGCGAGCCGTTCGACAGTGAGCACCCGCTGTACATCCTCTACACCTCGGGCACCACCGGAAAGCCCAAAGGCATCCTGCACACCAGCGGCGGCTACCTCACCCAGTGCGCCTACACCCATCACGTCGTGTTCGACCACAAGCCCGGCCAGGACGTCTACTGGTGCACCGCCGACATCGGCTGGGTCACTGGGCACAGTTACATCGTCTACGGACCACTGGCCAACCGCGCCACCTCGATCATGTACGAGGGCACTCCGAACACCCCGCACGAAGGCCGGCACTGGGAGATCGTGCAGAAATACGGCGTCAGCCTTTACTACACCGCACCGACACTGATCCGCACGTTCATGAAGTGGGGCAACGAAATCCCGGAGAAGTACGACCTGTCGTCGCTGCGAGTGCTGGGCAGCGTCGGTGAGCCGATCAATCCGGAGGCCTGGATGTGGTACCGGGAGCACATCGGCGGCGAGCGCTGCCCCATCGTAGACACCTGGTGGCAGACCGAGACCGGGGCAATCATGATCTCGCCGCTGCCCGGCGTCACGGCGGCCAAGCCGGGCTCGGCGATGCGCCCACTGCCGGGCATCAGCGCCACCGTCGTCGACGACTCCGGTGCCCGGGTCGACCACGGTCACGGCGGTTACCTCGTGCTGGATCAGCCGTGGCCGGCGATGTTGCGCACCATCTGGGGCGACGATGAGCGGTACCGCGAAACGTACTGGTCGCGCTTCGCTGACCAGGGCTACTACTTCGCCGGAGACGGAGCCAAGTACGACGACGATGGCGACATGTGGCTGCTCGGTCGGGTGGACGACGTAATGAACGTCTCCGGGCACCGGATCTCCACCACGGAGGTGGAATCCGCCTTGGTGTCGCATCCAACAGTGGCCGAGGCCGCCGTGGTCGGCGCCACCGACCCGGTCACCGGCCAGGGCATCGTCGCGTTCGTGATCCTGCGGGGCCATGTCGCCGAGGACGAGGCCAAGGGTGAGGAGGCGATCAAGGCACTGCGCAACCACGTGGCGCAGGAGATCGGCCCGATCGCCAAACCCCGGCAGATCATGGTTGTTGCGGACCTGCCGAAGACCCGCTCTGGCAAGATCATGCGCCGGTTGCTGCGCGACGTCGCAGAACACCGCGAGATGGGGGACGTCACCACCTTGCAGGACTCGTCTGTCATGGACCTCATCTCGGACGGCCTGCAGTCCGGCGCCGAAGACTGAGCGCGTCTCCAACAGCGGCCGACCCACCCGAGCGGGCATGCTGGGTGGGTGCGAAACACGCTGCCCGTCTGTGGCTCGGTCTCGATACCGGGGGCCGAGCTGGGGTGGCGGTTCTCTCGCGCCGGCGGCCCCGGCGGGCAAGGTGTGAACACCGCTGATTCACGGGTCGAGCTGGTTTTCGACGTCGGCGCTTCCACGGCGTTCACGCCGGCCCAGCGAGCTCGGGTGCTCGAGCAGTTGAGCGGGCGGCTGGTCGATGGAGTGCTCACGATCGCCGCCGCCGAGCACCGCTCCCAATTGCGTAATCGCCAGGCAGCGCGCATGCGGCTGGTGGCGATGCTGCGCGACGCACTCGCCCCAGACCCACCGCCACGCCGCCCGACGCGGCCGTCGCGGTCAGCTCGCGAACGGCGACTCGCCGACAAGCGCCGCCGGACGCTCACCAAACGGCTGCGCCGCCCTGCGGAGGAGTGAGCCACACCAGCTGATTACTTAAAGTAATCAATGTACCCTGAGCGTATGCGTTGGGTAACGAAACCCCGCGCCGGCAGGGTACCAATGGTGCTCACCCTCGCTCATCGGGGGAACTAGCACGGGGAGCTTTCCGATGCAGTTCGTGCCTACCCCAGACGGGACGGTGCCGGCTCCGCAGCCGATCCGCGCCGTGGAGCGCTGGCGGGTGGCCTGGCATGGCCGCCGCGACGCCAAACACCCGCCTGCCGACCCAGACCAGCCGCAGCCGTTCCTGGAATCGCTGCGCGCTGAGGCCGACATCGGCCAGCGAGCCGTCAACGAATGGCTGCACAGCAAGATCGATCCAATCGACCGGGAAACTGTGCAAGTCCTCATCCTGCTCGACCAGCACCGGCGGGATCCCATGCTGGAGCCCCCGGACAGCCCGACAAAACCAGCCGTCGACGATGACGCCGACCAGCAACCGCTGTTCAACATCCCGCCACGAGTGCTCAGGGCGCGGGAGACGGCAGCAGCGCGCAACGCATACCGGCAATGGGTACGCGAGACCGAACAGGCCGAGCAGCGACTCGGCCAGCTGGGTAGCGCCCGGCACCACGTGATCGAGGTCGCCCGGGCTGCCGCCCGCGCCCATGTCGCACGTTACGAGCAGCTGGTGGGTCTCTATAGCACCGCGCTGCTGCGGCGCGATCCGGATCGGCAACGGGCACAGCCGGCGATGAGCCCCGAGCCATGGCTGCATGGCGACATGCCATTACTCGCCCTGGAAATCGACGGCGCCTTGGCGGAGAACTACCGATGGCGGCTCAGGGACGTCGGCACGCTGCCCATTGCCGGCATGACCACCAACGCCAAATTGACGACATGGGAGTGATCGCCGGTGCCACTACGTAACAAGCCGCCGGAGCCCGTTCCGAGCGCGGACGACATTCTTGTCGTGGCGGGCCCGGACACCGGTCCTGCAGTCGATGAAGCCATGCTGCGAGATTTCGTCGAGTCCGAGGCGCGCAAGGACGCCGCCAGTGAGATGTACGACGTCAATCTCGGCGCACACGGCCACCCTCTCATCATGGAACACAAGATTGACCGGTGGAACCATCGCTGGTCTGCCGAAGCCGAGCTGCGCCAGCATCAGGACCGCAAGGCCGCCCGATTGGTCTACCGGGCCGCGATGCGCAGGCACGTCGCAGGAAAGCACGCGGGTCAACATCTCGAACAGGACTTACAGGATGCTTACGCATATCGCGACCGCATGCAAAGCATCATCGACGGAACGGAACCCGGTGACGATGGGGGGTACTGGCCCGCGCAGAGCAGGATCGACGAGAATCATCACGGTGAAGCCATCAAGGATTGGTTGATCTACCTGGGGGCCGCGGTCGCCGAGGTCGGCCTCAATTACACGGCGTTCCAATTGATGGGCAATTCACTGAAAGAAACGATGGTGCTGTCAGCGTCCATCATTCTGGTGAACGTCTTGTTGCCCAAACAGCTCGGAGAGATGGTCGCCGGCCTTCGCCGGGGGCGGCGCGACCGCGGCGCGCTCGTCGCCGGCCTCTCGACCGGAGTCTTACTGTGGGTGGGCGTGTCGTTGTTCGTGGCACAGATCCGCACTGCTTACCTGCTGCGGCTGCCCAGCGGTGCCGAGCCTGGCGACCAGTCCTTGCTCGAACGCGCCGGCATCGGCTGGGGCACCCTCACCGTCGGCTGGCTGCTGGTGGTGCTGGCCATCGGGGTGATCGTGCTGGTGCGCAGTGCCGCCAGGTTCAACCCATACTTGAAGAACCTGCGCGCGGCTAAGGTCCAGGTCGATAAGCTGCGGGCCGAGTTGGTCGCCAAACACACCGACATGGTGGTGGCAGAACACGACGTGGAATTCGCCCGGGAAGCCGAGGCTGATCTCGCCGAGCAGTGGGCCGGTAAACGGGCCGCGCAGGATGGTGTCGCCGCCGAGCTCAAACACCATTACCAGCACCATCTCGCCCGTAACCTGGCCAATCCGACGGTGACCGATGGGATCGAGATCGCCGCCGGCCGAATTGTACGGCCCGGTCTGCCCGCGGCTCGGGGCGACGCGAGCTGAGCCGGCGAGAGGAAACGATAATGCATTGTCGGGCAAGGCACAGCTTGATCAGTGGCGCGCTCATGGTCGCGCTGATTCTGTCTACTGGCTGCGGAAACGCCCAATCCAGCGCCGCGCCGGGAGCGCTCGCGGTGATTGTGGGTGCACACTCGAACATGGTGGCTCCCAGCATTCTGGACACGGCGGAGACCGAGATCGACACCGCATCCGCACTCGGCTCACCCGCAACCGTCATTGTCGACGATGGAAACCCCGCCGCGTCAGCACCGGTGTCCCTTAAAGCGGCCAACGATAACCCCCTCTACCAGCAGGACAAGGTTGATCAGCTCAAGAAATCAATCGACAAGGCCCGCGCCGACAAACCCGAAGTGAATTTGCTGGCCGCCCTGGACCTGGCGGCACGTTCAGTCGGCGACGCGACCGGACCGAAAACCATCGTGGTGATCGACAGTGGTCTGCAGACCGCCGGCGCCCTGAGATTCCAGGATCAAGACGGCGCATTGCTCAACGCGAACCCTGACGAGGTGGTCGCGGCGCTGCGACGCACACAGCAACTACCAAACCTGGCCGGCATGCGCGTCGTCTTCACCGGTCTCGGGGACACCGCGCCGCCCCAGCAGCCCCTCCCTGCGCCTGCGCGGACGGTCCTCGTGACGCTCTGGACGAAGATCGTCGAGGCCGCCGGTGGTCAGGCGGAGATCAAGCAGGCTCCGCTGCCCAGCAAGCCGACACTCAACGGACTGCCGCCGGTCACCGCCGTGCCGGTCGCAGCCCAAGCCATCGGACCGCTGCCGTCGATCACGGTGTTACGAGACGGCACCGTCGGGTTCGTGCCTGATCAAGCGGTGTTCCGCGATCCCGATCAGGCCCGGGCCGTGCTGGCCGACTACGCGAAGGCGATCATCGGCGGTAAGACGGCGCTGCTCACCGGCACCACAGCGTCGGACGGCACGCCTGACTACCGGCTGCGCCTGTCGGAAAAGCGCGCCGGTGCCGTCCGCGATCTTCTGGTCAGCCTCGGGGCTCCGGCTGATCACATCCGTACCCGCGGGTTGGGCAGCGACTTCCCCGGATACGTGCCCGATCGAGACTCGCAAGGCAACCTCGACCCAGTACCGGCAGCACAGAACCGCCAGGTCATCATCGAGCTGACCTGACCAGACCGTGCAAGGTGCACGAGCATCCATAAGATCCCCGGAACCTGGGCGCGTAATCTGGGGACGCCCATGGCAAGCACGGAGCGCAGGTGGCTGATCGGACGAGTCAGGACCAACAAGCCCGCAGCGGGCGGGCTCCCGGGCAGCGCCCTCCGGGCAGCAGGATGGCGTCCCGGAGAGCGGCCGGCGAGCTTGAGGCGGAAGTGCTGGCCGCCCTATGGGCTGCCGGAGCGCCCCTGTCCACCGCCCAGGTGCGCCGGGCGGTCGGCGGTGAGCTCGCCTACAACACCGTGCAGACCATCCTGGTCCGGCTGTACGAGAAGGGGCTCATCGACCGGGTCGTCGATGGACGTCGCCACGAGTACTTCTCCGTCAAGGGCGCGGAGGAGCTGGCCGCCGAGCAGATGCAGGCGTTGCTGAGCCGAGGCCGGGACCGTCAGGCCGTGCTGCAGCGGTTCGCCACCTCGCTGTCGGTGGAAGATGCCCGGGTACTACGCGCGATGCTGCGGCGCCGCCCATGACGATCAGCGTGTACCTGCCGGCGGCGCTGTCACTGCTGCTGGCCGCGATCAGCCGGATCGTCGTCGCCCGTACCGCGCCCACCCGGGCCGTCGCGTTCGTCATCGCTGCCATGTTGTGCGCGGCGGCCGCGACTTGGGGGCTGGTTTTGCTGGCAGCCACCTTGCTGGGGGACACCGCATTGGTCGCCGATGAAGCCCTCGAGCGGGGAGTGCAGCTGCAGGATCCGGTGCCCACGCTCATCGGTGTCACCGCCACGATCCTGTTGATCTTCGGCATTGTCCGTGTTGCGCGGGTAGTGCAGGTCCGGCGCGCCATGAACAGAGAGCTTCGAGCGGTCTGCAGCGCTTGCGGGGGCGGTGAGCTGGCGGTGGTGTCCTTAGACGCCCCGCACGCCTTCGCCGTGCCGGGCCGCCCCGGACGGATCCTCGTCACTCGAGGCATGTTGACGGCGCTGGATGGTGACGAGCGACGGGTTGTGCTGGCCCATGAGCGGGCGCACCTGCAAGGCAGGCATCACCGGCTTCGGGCCGCCACCGAAGTGTGCGCAGCGGTCAACCCGATACTGATTCCGGTCCGGGAGGCGGTGGCTTACCTGGTCGAACGCAGCGCCGATGAACACGCCGCGACGGTGACCGGCAGCAGGGAGCTGGTCGCTCGGGCGCTGGCCAAAGCCGCGCTGGCCGGCGGACCTTTGAACCGGATGCCCCGGTGGCCGGTCGCGCTGCGGTTCACTGGACGCGAAGTGTCGGCCCGGGTCGCCGCGTTGCGCTCAGACCCTCCCCGGCCCGAGCCCTTGGTGCCCAGCAGCGTGCTGGCACTGGGCGTGGCTACCGCCATCGCGGCCGTACAGGCCACCATTGCGTTTTACCAGCTCGTTTACTGGCTTTGGCCGGCATGACCGGCCGCCCGAGCGTCACGCTCAGTGTCCGCTAATCTCTTACACCCTGTAGGAGATCGTCCTGACACGGCCAGCCGGGCCTGGCATAGGGCCTGGGATAGGTAGGGACCAAATGGGCGGACGGGCAACGAGCACAGCAACCCGGGTGCTGGTCATATCGGGCAGCGTCGGTGCAGGTCACGACGGTGCGGCTGACGAGCTGGTCAGCCGGCTGGCCAAGGCGGGGATTGCGGCGGATCGCCGGGACTACCTGGATGCGCTGCCGCGGGCGTGCCGGTTCATCCTGCGGGATGGTTACCGGCTGAGCGTCGGTTACTGGCCGGCGTTTTTCGACTGGTTGTTCGCCAATCTGGAGCGCACCGGCTGGGTGCGGTGGGTCGCATTGTGGCTGTGCCGGGTGGCGCAGCGGGATGTGCTGCGCTGGGTTGGTGATCACGATGTGGTGGTGTCCACGTACATGCTGTCCAGCCAGACATTGGGTCAGCTCAAGGAAGCCGGGCGGATCGACGCCACGCTGGTGACCTTCCTCACCGACCCGGCCGTGCATCGGACCTGGTTGCACCGCGCGGTGGATCACCACGTGACGGTGACGGAGGCCACCGCACGGATGGGAGAGCTGGCTTACCAGACGCCCATGCAGGCCGTCGGCGGGCTGGTGTCAGCCAGGTTCGCCGAACCAGTCGACCCGGCGTGTCGCCAGGCGTTGCGCGCCCAGCTCGGGCTGTCCCCCGACGGCTTGGTGGTGCTGCTGGCGACCGGGTCGCTGGGGATGGGTGATGTGCCGAACGTGGTCCGGTCGATCACTTCCTCGGGCGTCGGGGAAGTGGTAGTGCTGTGCGGACGTAATGATCGGCTCCGCAAGCAGCTGTCGGCTCAGTCCGGGGTCGTCGCGCTGGGCTGGCGCGACGACGTCCCGGAACTGATGGCAGCGGCCGACGTGCTGATCCACAACGCGGGCGGGCTGTCGCTGACCGAGGCGTTGACCGCCGGGTTGCCCGCGGTGACCTACCGGCCCATCCCTGGGCACGGCATCGCCAACTCCCAGGTCCTCGCGGACGCCGGGCTGGCGCCCTGGCCGAAGAACGACGCCGAGTTGGTCGAAGCGATCCGCAAGCAGGCCGTCGACCGGGGCGACCCCAGGCATGTCGTGCTCCACCCGGATACCACAGCGCTGGTGCTGAGGTTGCTCGCCGAGCGCGGCCAGCAGGTGGTACCCGGCCAGGACGCGCTACCGGCCTGAGCTTTCCAGATCCGAGTGGTCGAGATGATCGCGCAGTGGGCCGACCGCGCAGCCCAGCTGATCGGCCTGCTCGGCCAACCGGGGTAGCGCGGCCACGGTGGCGCGCCAGCTGCCGGCCACCGGCGTGGTGCAGTCGGAGTCGTGCAGCAGCACGGTGCCGCCGGAGCGCAGCTGACGTCCAACCGTCGCGGCCACCCGGGCCGGGCTACGGTCCTCCCAGTCGCGCCCCCAGGCCGTCCACAGCACCGGTCGCAATCCCGCGCGGCGGGCAGCAACCAGCGAGGCCGACGTGAGCACGCCGTAGGGCGGCCGGAACCAGGTCGGCCGTGTCCCGGTCACGTCGGCCACCAGCGATGCGGCGCGCACCACGTCGCGACACACCTCGACCGGCCCGCAGGCCAGGTGGTTGCGGTGGCTGAAACCGTGGACCGCGGCCTCATGCCCGGCCGCCACCACCGCCTCAGCGATCTGCGGATACCGGACAACCTGCGCACCCAGCATGAAGAACGTCGCGGTCCAGTCCAACCGATCCAGCGCCTCGAGCACCACCGGAGTGCCGTCCGGATCGGGCCCATCGTCGAACGTCAACGCTATGTGGCCCGGCCTACCCAGGCCGGCCAGTCCAGGGCACAAGGCGGCGCGCAGCACCCGGCCGCGCAGCAACGCCGGAGCGGCCCACCCCGCGATCGCCGCCGCTGTCGCCGCGGCCACCGGTCTGATCACCAGGCGGACGCTACTCCGGAGGCGATCCTCGCAGCAGCTCGAGCACCTGTGCCGCAGTCAGGCAACCCGCCGTGGTCAGATCCAGATTGGCCAGCGATGCGCAATGTATGGCGTCGCTGGCCGCGGCGACGCAATCGCTGACCGGGTGCACCGTCAGGCCGAGATCGGTGCCGTGCCGGGCGGTCTGCTCGACCACCAAGTTCGTGGCGACACCGGTGACGAACACGGTGTCGATGCCACGCTGCGCCAGCCAGCCGGGCAGGTCATTACCGGCGAGCCCGGACAGCTTCTGGTTGTCGACGACGTGATCATGCTCGGCCGGCTCGCACATCTCCTCGATCAACTGCGTGCCCACGGCGTCGGGCCGGAACGCCTGCTGCGCATCGCCGACCGCCCTCATGAACGCCGTGTTGCGGATCAGAC
>JBHELN010000353.1:0-9999 GCA_046263115.1 Pseudonocardiaceae bacterium
CGCGTTGTAGGCCGCGATTGCCAGCAGCGTCAGGATGACCAGGCCGGAGAGCCCGATCGCGATAGGGTGGCGCGTGCGTGGCTCGATCACTGCGAGCACCTCGCTGCGGGCGGCGGCGTGGTCAGCGGGACGACCAGAGGCGCGTTCGCCACCGGCACGGTGACAGTGCCCTGGACTCCACAGAGGTAGAAGTTGAACCACGAGCCGTAGCTGCCGGCCCGGCTGAGTTTGGTGAGTTTCTCCGGCATGAACCGCAGCACCCGGTCGATGACCTGCGCGCTGTCCGCCAGGTTCGTCGACAGCGCACCCAGCCCGGCGATGTCGTCACGCAGCGGCGGGCGGGCGTCACGCAGCAACCCGGCGGTGGTACCGGCCAGCTGGTCGATCGAGACGATCGCCTGCCCGATCGGCTCCCGGTCCGCGGCCAGACCCGAGACCAGCCGCTGCAGCTGCAGGATCAACGCCGACAGCTGCTCGTCGCGGGCGTTGACGGTGTCCAGGACAGCGTTCAGGTTGGCGACCAGCTCCCCGATCACCCGGTCCCGGTCGGCGATGTCTCTGGTCAGCGAGGACGTACTGGCCAGCAGACTTTCCACGGTGCCGCCCTGACCCTGCAACACCTGCACGATCTCCCAGGACAGCCGGTTGAGCTGGGCCGGGTCCAGCCCGGCCAGCAGCGGCTTGAAGCCGTTGAACAGCACGGTCAGGTTCAGCGGCGGTGTGGTGTGCTCGATCGGGATCAGCCCGCCCGGCGGCAGACTCTGACCGACCGGGCCGGGACCCCGCCCCAGGGCGAGGTAGCGCTGCCCGAACAGATTGCGGTACAGCACCGAGGCGGTCACCGACACCGGTAAGTGCTGGTGCGCGTCCACGCTGAAGCCCACCTGTGCGAACCGGCGATCGACCACCGCGATCGAGTCCACCGAACCCACCCGGACTCCGGCGATGCGCACGTCGTCCCCCACCAGCAGGCCGCTGACGTCGGTGAACCGGGCCAGGTAGCTGGTCGTGGCGGTCAGCGTGACGTTGGCGATGGTCAGTGCGACCAGGCCGGTGGCCAGCGCGATGACAACGGTGAACACGATCAGCTTGGTCAGTGGCGCGAACAGGCCCCTCACCGCAGCGTCACCTGGGTGCCGCGCAGCAACGGGCCGATCAGGAAACTCGTCCAGCCGGGCATCTCCGCAGGCGCCTCGGCGCCGGCCGAGGCGAACAGCGCGGCGATAAATTGCTGTTCACTCGGCGAGTTCGGCAGTCCCATCGCAATTTGTGGTGGGGTGCTGACCGGCCCTACACCCGGTGAGGGATCCCCGCGTCCGGTCGGGGGCGAGGTCGAGCCGTCGTGGATCGGGCCGCCCGGGTACTCCGGGAACTTCGTGCCGTCGCGCACGGGATAGCAGCGCGGGCCGCGGTCCTCCTCATACCGCGGCTCGTCCACTCCTGGCAGGTACTTGCCGCGGTTGTTGGTGACCTCCAGGTAGACGTGCAACCCAGGCTGGGATGTGCCGACCCCGAAGGCCCTGTCGAGCTGGGGCACCAGCCCGGCGATCTGGTGCAGCAGGCAGGGATACTCCGGGGCGTACCTGGCCAGCGACTCCAGAGTGGGCCTGCTGTCGGAGGCCAGCGCGATGAGGTTGTCCCGGTTGGCTTGCAGGAAATCGCGCAGGTCGTCCGAGACTCCGGTGACCGAGGTCCACAACTGCGCCAGGTTCTGCCGCTGCTCGGCGAGGGTCCGGGTGGTAGTAGATAGATCGGTCAGAGCTGCCAGTATGTCGGGCGCCGCCTGGTTGTACGTGTCGGCCAGATCAGCGATGCGGGTGATGTCCTCGGACAGTTGCGGCAGCGCCGGCTTCAGCCCGCTGACCAGCTGCTGGGTTCGAACCAGGGTGTCCCCGAGTTGGTGACCGCGACCGCGCAACGCGCCGGACACCGCGCCGAGAGTGCTCGCCAGGTCCTGCGGCGCGACGTCCTGCAACAGGGGCAGCAGGCTGTCCAAGGCCGCGTCCAGCTCCTGGGCCGGCCGGCTGCGATCCTGCGGGATGACGTCCCCGGCCGCCAGCGGGCGCCCTGATGGGTGTGGCGGCAGGATCAGCGCGACGTACTTCTCCCCGAATAGGGTTTTGGGTAGTAGCCGCGCGCTGACGTTGTCCGGGATCAGGCGGGCCATCTCGGGTTTGAGGCGCAGCGCCACCGTGGCAGCGGGGCCCGAGGTACTGAGGTCGGTGACCTCGCCGACGATCAGCCCGCGGACCTTGACGTCTGAATGCTTGTCCAGCTGTAATCCGGTGTGGTCGACCCGCAGTGTCACCGGCACCCCGTCGGAAAAGGCCCCGGAGTACTTCTCGATCGATAGCGCAGCCAGCGCGACGACCAGGGCCAGAAGGGCGACACCTTGGATCCGGCGCCGGATCACCGCGCTGGTCATCCAGCCACCCGAACGGTGGTGACCGTGCCGTAGATGGCCAACGTGAGGAAGAAGTCGATGATGGCGACGATCACGATGCAGGCCCGAACTGCGCGTCCCACCGCGATACCCACTCCGGCCGGCCCACCGCTGGCCCGGTAGCCGTAGTGGCAGCACACCAAAATGATCACAAAGGCGAACGTCAGCACCTTCACGTAAGACCACAGGATGTCACTGACCGGCAGGAACAGCGAGAAGTAATGATCGTAAGTGCCTGACGGCAGCCCGCTGATCAACGTGACGTTCAGCCGGGCGGCAGCGTAGGACATCGCCAGGCCGATGGTGTACATCGGGATGATCGCGAGAAATCCGGCGATCACCCGGGTAGTGATCAGGTACGGCACGCTGGGCACGGCCATCGTCTCCAGCGCGTCGATCTCCTCGGAGATCCGCATCGCACCCAGCTCGGCGGTGTAGCCCGCGCCGAGCGTGCAGATCAGCGCCACGGAGGCGACCAGTGGGGCGATGTCGCGGGTGTTGAAATAGGCGGTGAGCAACCCGGTAAGAGCCTGCGTGCCCATCGCGTTCAACGCCCGGAAACCTTGCAGGCCCACCAGGCTGCCGACAAACAACGACAATGCCGCCATCACACCGGCGGTGCCGAAGATCACGATCAGAGCGCCGGAGCCGAAACTGACCTCGGCCAGCAACCGGGCGATCTCCTTGCGGTAGCGCCGTATGGCCCGCGGGGTCCAGCCGATCGCCCGGCCGTAGAGCGACAGCTGGTCGCCGAAGTCATCGAGTGAGTCCAGCGGGGCTCGCGCGGCCCGCCGCAGGAAGGTTGGCGTCAGCGGTATCAGCCCCCCTTCGGCGGCACGATTTGCAGGTAGATCGCGGTGACCACGAAGTTGATCAGAAACACCAGCACGAAGGAGATCACCACCGACTGGTTGACGGCCTGCCCCACACCCTTGGGCCCCGGTGCGGGGTTGAGCCCCCGGTAGGCCGCGACGATCCCCGCGGACAGCCCGAACAGTGCTGCCTTGAGCTCGCTGATCCAGATGTCGGAGACCTGCGCGATGGTGTCGAAGCTGGCGATATAGGCCCCGGGTGTGCCGCCCTGGACCACCACGTTGAAGTAGTAGCCCCCGGCGATGCCTACCACGGTGGCCAGCCCGTTGAGCACCACCGCGACGAGGATCATCGCCAGCACCCGGGGTACCACCAGGCGCTGGATCGGTGAGATGCCCAGCGCCTCCAGCGCGTCGATCTCCTCCCTGACGGTGCGCGCACCGAGGTCCGCGCAGACCGCTGCACCACCGGCGCCGGCGATGAGCAATGCGGTGACGACCGGCGCTGCCTGCTGGACGATCGCGAGCACGCTGCCCGCACCGGTTTGGGACTGGGCGCCGAACTGCCGGGCCAGCTCAGCGAGCAGCAGCGCGATGGTGGCACCGAACGGGATGGTGAACAGGGCGGTGGGCAAGGCGGAGACCTTGGTGACGAACCAGGCCTGTTGGATGAACTCGCGACCCTGAAACGGGCGCTGGAACAACCGCCGCGTGACCTCCAGGCCGAGCGCGAACAGCCGACCGGTCTGCACCAGCGCTCCACGCCCTGGGAATGCGCTGGTCACGGGGCGCCGGTCTTCCCGTGGTCACCCTTTTCTTGGTAACGGCGGCGATCGGCATCGGTGAGGCTGGCCCGGATAGCGTCCTGGGCAGCGCTGGGCAGGGTGTGCAGCATGCCCATGACGCGATCCATCCGGCGGGCCACGGCCTTACGCCCAGGTAGCCCCGGCGAGGGGGTGAGCTGGGGCCTGAGTTCGGGAAGGGTTGTTAGCTCCCCGTGCACCTCGGCCAGCTCGCGTTCCGCCTGAGCGGCGTCCTTCTCCTCGGACATCCCGATCGGACCCTGGCGGCGACCGGTGAGGAACTGCGCGACTGCAGGTTCGGCACTGGTCAGCAACACCTCGCGGGGCCCGAAGGCGGCCAGCCGCTTGCGGTAGAGCATGCCGATGTTATCCGGCAGGGTGCGAGCGGTGTTGATGTCGTGGGTGACGATCAGGAACGTGGCGTCGGTCTGCGCGTTGAGATCCACGATCAGCTGGTTGAGGTATGCGGTGCGGACCGGGTCCAGTCCCGAGTCCGGCTCGTCGAACAGCACGATTTCCGGGTCGAGCACCAACGCCCGGGCCAGACCTGCTCGCTTGCGCATCCCCCCGGAGATCTGGCCGGGCAGCTTGCGCTCGTCGCCGGTCAGCCCGACCATTTCCATCTTCTCACCGACGATCGCGCGGATCTCACGCTCGGACTTGCGGGTGTGCTCGCGCAGCGGGAAAGCGACGTTGTCGTACAGGGTCATCGAGCCGAACAACGCACCGTCCTGGAACAACACCCCAAACCGCTTACGGATCTCATAGAGCCTGCGCTCACTGCAGCGCACCAGATCGGTGTCGTGAATCAGAATTGAGCCGCGTTCCGGTTTGAGCAGCCCTATCAGGGTTTTGAGAAATACCGACTTGCCGGTGCCGGACGGACCCAGGAGCACACTGATCTCACCGGCAGGCAGCGTGAGCGTCACGTCAGACCAGATAACCGACCGGTCGAAGGACTTGGTCAATCCTTCCACCACCACCTCGACACCAGCGCTGCCCGCGCTCATGGCTCGACCCTGGCGAGCAGGTCTCGGGCGTTCATGGCTCGACCCTGGCGAGCAGGTCTCGCGCGCTCATGGGCCCTCCCAGTACAGATCAGAAAGACTCCGCGTCGGCGATCTTCCAGCGGCCATCGATGCGTTGCGCCGTGATGGACAGTCGACTGGTGGCCAGCAGTGGCTTGCCCTGGCCGCCCTGGTGGGCCTGCTGGTCAACGAAGACCAGCACGATCGCCCGGTCGCCATCGAGCGTCTTGACGGCCAGCGCAGGCACGGACGCCACTACCACGGCCTGCTGCGGCGGCGCCAGGTTCCGCACTTTGGCGAATTGTTGATGGAAGCTGTCGACGAACGGGCCGGTGACGACCTCGTTCGCGGCTCGTTCGTTGTCGTCGAGCCGCGCGAAGTCGTAGGAGTAGACGCGTTGCACGGCGTCGCGTATCTGAGCAGAAACTTGGGCGGTGGCGTCCTTATCGACCAACGCCTCGTTGGTCGCCGCCGGGGAACCGGCCAGCTGGTTGGCCTCGCCGCGGAACCAGGCTCCGAGACCCACGGCCATCACCACCGCGGCGACCAATGCCACCAGAGTCGCCACGCCAGTCAGACGTCGAGGTGGCGTGGCCACCTCTTCGGTGTCGGCAATCTGTGGTGGTGCCGGGATAGTCATCGTGGAGGCGCTCTCTATTCCGGGATGTCTGGTGGAACTTTATTTCGGCGAGGAGGGCGGCGGGCAGGGCCCAGTCTCCGAGTAGGTTCCGCCGACCGGCATCAAATTACCGACCTTCCAGCTAGGGCCGATGCGGACCATGTCGAGGTGGACCCGCCGGTGCACGCAGCCTGGATCGCCCTTGTCGACCTGGGAGGTGACGTCAAGCCCCACGAGTACCTGCGCGGTGCCGGCGCGCTCGTCCAGCGCGGCTACCGCGGCGTCGACCACGTTCCCGTTGCTGACCGTAGCCGAGTCGGTGATGGCGTGGGCGTAGGAGTCGCGGTTGGCTCGCAGCTGAGTCAGTAACGACCCCGTGGCGACCTGCTCCCACAGGGTCAGGCCGTCCTGCACATGCCGGTAGTCAAGGGTATTGAGAGTCAGCGTGGCCTGCTGGGCATCCCGCAGCACGGCGTCACGGTCCTTACCTACGGCCAGCGACTTGTCGTGCGCGGCCAGGTACCAGGACAGGCCGAACCAGCCCGCGGCGGCAAAGGCGATTACGGCCAGCGCCGCGACTGCGAGGATGGCCACCCGCAGCGGGCCGCCCTGCGTGGTCTGCTGCGGGACAGTGGGCTTGGTGGCGATGCTGGTCATTGTCGTCCAAGGTAGAGAGGTTTCCGGCTGCGAGGTGCTGCGGGTTCGCAACAGGGCGGTCGCGCGCGGCGAGGAGGCAGTCCATGGTCACCGCACATGAACAGGGGCGCCGGGCGATCACCGGCGGGCGGTCTCTGTACTGGCAGGCCTGGCTTCCCCTGGGCCCGGCTCGGGCGGTCGTCGTCGTGGTGCACGGCATCCACGAGCATTCGGCACGCTACGCCCACGTAGGTGCCCGACTCGCTGCGGCGGGCTTCGCGGTGTATGCCGCCGACCACCGCGGGCACGGCCGATCCGACGGGCGACGCGCCAACATCGAGCGGATGGCGTTGATTCAGCAGGACCTGAGATCGTTCGTGCGTTTCGCCGCCGACCGGCACCCCGGGCCGACGTTCATGGTTGGTCACTCGCTCGGCGGCCTGATCGCGCTGGAGTACGCGATCGATGGTGGGGCGACGGGGTGTCGGCTCGACGGGCTGGTGCTCTCCGGGCCGGCGGTGACGGCGACAGCCGGCTCCGCGCTGGCCAAGCGCCTGGCGCCGGTGCTGTCGGCGCTGCTTCCCGACCTCGGCGTGGCGAGTCTCGACGCCGAGGTCAAGATCAGCCGGGATCCGGACGTAGTGTGCTCCTACCAGAATGACCCGCTGGTGTACCGGGGCAGGATCAAGGCGCGGACCGGAGCCGAGATACTCGCGGTGATGCAGCGGCTGCCCGCTGGGCTGCCGCGCCTGTCCGTGCCGCTGCTGATCCTGCACGGCACCGATGACCACATTTGCCCGTTGACCGGCTCCGTGATGGTGCACCAGGCAGTGTCCTCGCCGGACAAGACTCTGCGCCGATACCCGGGCCTTTACCACGAAGTGTTCAACGAGCCCGAGCGCGACGAGATCCTCACCGACTTAATCTCCTGGTTAAACGACCGGTCCCGTCCGCATTCAGCGGGCGCGTCGGGGCTTCCGCAGTGCGTCTAACCCCGCTACGCCCGCTGAAGGCAGCTGGCCGGTTCAGCTGAGGGAGACCTTGGCGCCGGCTTCTTCGAGCTTGGCCTTGGCGCCGTCGGCCTGGTCCTTGGGGACGGCCTCCAGGATGGCCTTGGGGGCGCTTTCCACGAGGTCCTTGGCCTCCTTGAGGCCCAGGCCGGAGACGATCTCCCGGACTACCTTGATGACCTGGATCTTCTTCTCGCCGACAGCTTCGAGAACGACGTTGAACTCATCCTTCTCCTCGACCGCTGGGGCTTCCGCAGCACCCGCGGCGGGACCCGCAGCCACGGCGATCGGCGCCGCGGCGGTGACGTCAAAGGTTTCCTCGAATTTCTTCACGAACTCGCTCAGCTCGAGCAAGGTCATTTCTTTGAACGCATCCAGCAGCTCGTCGGTGCTCATCCTCGCCATGATGGCGGTTCTCCTTCTGTGATCTTCGAATTCGTTTTGCGTTGTCTAGCGTTGTCGGTGCAGGCCGGTCGATCAGTCCTCGGATTGCTCGCCGGCTGGTTGCCGCTTGTCTCGCAGCGCCGCGGCCAACCGGGCCACCTGGGAAGCCGGCTCGGCGAACAACCTGGCGGCCTTGGACAGGTTCGCCTTCATCGCCCCGGCGAGCTTGGCCAGCAGCACCTCGCGCGACTCCAGGTCGGCGATCTGGGTGACCTCGGCAACGGTCAGCGGCCGACCTTCCAGGTACCCACCCTTGATCACCAGCGCAGCATTCTCTCGGGCGAAATCACGCAGCGCCTTAGCGGCGAGCACCGGCTCACCATGCACGAATGCGATCGCGGTGGGGCCGATGAACAACTCGTCGAGACCCTCCACACCGGCGTCTCGCGCCGCCCGCGACACCAAGGTGTTCTTGGCGACCCGGTAAGTGGTGTCGGTCCCGAGGGAACGGCGCAGGTTGGTCAGCTGCGTCACGGACAGGCCGCGGTACTCGGTCACGACCGTGGCCGTGGCGTTGCGGAACTCCTCCGCGATATCGGCAACGGCATCGACCTTGTCCGGTCTAGCCATGGATCGCCTCCTTGGATTAGGTACGGTGCGTCCGGCTGACCGCCACGGGCACTGGGTGCACCCGTTACCCGGACCCAAGAAGACGAACGCCCCGGCGCAGCAGGCGGGGGCGAGGCCAGCGGGCGCCCCACGGCGCCGCGCGCGGCACGACCACGTCCTCCTGCGCGGGCCGCCCGCTGCCTGCGGGACCTTCGTGGCGTGCCGTCGGCATGCCAGACCAGCGGTCTTCGGTGGAACTGCGGTCAGCTTAGGTCAACCACAACACTGCGGCCAAACCGGCCCATCACGACGTGCTCGCCTGGCGGGTGATCCAGCACCGCCTTGACATGCCCTGCGCATCAGTGAGTATGGCCGCCGCATTCAGTAGGCGATCACTCCGCGAGATTCCGAGCGGTCCTGTTGCCCGGTAAGCCGTTGGATATAACCCGGCGGGCCGTTCCGGGTTGACAATGCCGAGTCAGTGGCCCTGTTCGGCCGGTCCCGACTCATTTTCCGATCTGCACGCCGGCATTTCGCTCATCAAGTGCGCCGGCCGCCGGTTGAGCCCAGCGGTCTTCTACGCTGCGGCCTTCCGGCGGCCCGTTCATGGTTTCAGTTGTTCAGGCCGTGGCCGGCTCGTCAACCAGGAGGTTGCGGGTGCGGTTGGGGTCGACTGGGATACCCGGGCCCATGGTGGTGGAGAAGTTGACCTTCTTCAGGTAACGACCCTTTGCGGCGGACGGCTTGCTGCGCAGCACCTCGTCGAGCGCAGCCGCATAGTTCTCCACCAGCTTTTCGGCCTCGAACGAGACCTTGCCGATGACCAGGTGAAGGTTGGCTTGCTTGTCGACCCGAAAATTGATCTTCCCGCCCTTGATGTCCGCGACGGCCTTGGCGACGTCGGGAGTGACGGTGCCGGTCTTCGGGTTGGGCATCAGACCACGGGGACCGAGGATCCTGGCGATCCGGCCGACCTTGGCCATCTGGTCGGGCGCCGCGATGGCGGCATCGAAGTCCAGCCAGCCGCCTTGGATGCGCGCGATGAGGTCATCAGAGCCCACCGCGTCGGCGCCGGCAGTCTCGGCCTCGGCAGCCTTGTCGCCACTGGCGAAGACGATGACTCGGACGGTCTTGCCGGTGCCGTGCGGCAGGTTCACCGTGCCGCGAACCATCTGATCGGCCTTGCGGGGATCGACACCGAGCCGCATGGCCACCTCGACGGTGGCGTCCATCGTCGTGGGCGAGGTTTGTTTGGCCAGCGCCGCAGCCTCCAACGGGCTGTACAGCCGGCTGCGGTCGATTTTCTCGGTGGCTTGGCGGTAGGCCTTACTGCGCTTCATCTCACTGCCCTCTCAAGGATCAGTCGTGGTGCGGGCCAGCGCCTGGCCCTCCCACATTCACTGATTATTTCAACGCTACTGTCGCCGAGTTCGATACCCACGGCTGCTGAACGCCGACCGCATCACCATGGTGCCGAAATCGGCGACCAGTACCGAAGCTGCGGCTAATCGACCACCGTGATGCCCATGGATCGGGCAGTGCCAGCGATGATCTTGATGGCGGCGTCGATGTCGTTGGCGTTGCGGGCCTCGCGTTTACGGTCGGCGATGGCCCGAACCTGTTCGCGCTTGACCTTGGCGACCTTGGTCTTATGC
>JBHELN010000354.1:0-2675 GCA_046263115.1 Pseudonocardiaceae bacterium
CGGCAAGGACATTGACTACGACGGCCCCTCTGGGCCGCTGGAGTTCACCGATCCCGGTGAACCGCCTACAGCCGCCTACGTGATCAATAAGATTCAACCCGATGGCACCGTGAAACCCCTTAGCTACTTTGACCTGAAGAAGTCCGTGTTCTGGCGGTAGGGCATGGGAATGACCGAGCCTGTATTTTCTTGATCTTCAGTTTTGGTCGGATCAGCCGGCTAGGGCTGCGATCTTGACCAGGTTGTGGGCCAGGATCCCGTGTCCGGTCCAGATCTGGGCTCCCTCGGTGCCATCCAGGCGGGTGCGGTCCCAGCCGTATACCCGTTTGAGGTTGCTGATCCGACCTTCGCTGCCGGTTCGCCACTTCACCGTCTTGCGGAACGCGGGTCTGTGTTCCTCGGCTTGTCGGGCCTTGCTCGGTTTGCCCTTCCGGGGGATGACGACGGTCCGGACGCCCAGCTTGTGGAGGTCGTCATCGACTTTCTTCTCGCCGTAGCCGCGGTCGGCGGTGACGGTGCGGGGGCGCCGGCCGCTGCGGCTGATCACCCGCTCGATCGCGGGGGCCAGCTGTGGCGCGTCGGCGGGGTTGCCCTGGTGCAAGCTGTGATCGAGCACGACACCATCGTCGTTGTCGACGACCTGGCCCTTGTAGCCGAACTCAACCGGTTTGCCAAGTCGGCCTTTGGCGATCGGCCGGGCGTCGCCGTCATGCAGGCTCACCCGCCGGGTCGCCCCATTCGGAGTTATCCCGGCTATGCGCTGGCGGGTCTGAGCGGCGATCTGTCGGGTGACGTCCAACAGTTTGTTGAGGTCATCAATCGCCCGACGTAGCCGGCCCCGACGCCGACCCACGGCGGCGTCTCGTTCCCCCACCGCAGCCAGCGCAGCGGCCTTGGCCCCCGCGCGACGCAGCGCCTGGCGGGCATTGGCCAGCAGCCGCACCGCATCCGCCGCCGCCCGCTGGGCCAGCCCGGCCAACTCACCAGTGATCCTCTGCACGGTACGTTGTGCCTCCTCGCGGCCCTGCGCGCTCCGCAACCGCAGCTTCGCAGCGATACCATGCGCGCGCTTGCCCGCCGACCGACTGCGGTCGCGCAGCCGCGTCCGGACCGCACCACCAGCCGCCTGGATCCGCCGGCCGGTCGCAGCGATCCGTCGGATCGCCTTGGCCAGCAGCCCCGAGTCCGTCGGATAGGCCACATCCGCGCAGACCACCGTGGTATCGGCGCGCAGCCGAGAAGTACGCAACAGTTTCGCCTCGGCCGCCTTGGCCAACAACGCCTCGTTGCACCCTTCGACCGCCGCAACACCGCACCGCGTGGTCAACTTCATCAACGTCGTCGGATGCGGAACACAACCATCCAGCGGGATCCGACAAAACCGCCGCCACGTGATCGAGTCACTCACCTCGCGGCACACGCTCTCATAGCCAAGCCGATAACGGAACTTCAGAAACATCAGCCGCAGGTAGACCTCCATCGGTGTCGACGGACGACCCACCCGCAGGTCGAAGAACGGCACGAACGGCGCGAAGAACGCCGGATCATCCAGCAGCGCGTCGACCCGGGCCAGCTCCTCGGACAGCCGCAGCACCTCCTCCGGAAGCACCGCCTCCCACAAACTCGCCTCAGGAGCCCGTGTCCGTAACATCGCGCCTCGTCCCCCTGCTCACCGGCACTGCGAGGCCATTCTCCCGGCCAACCGACCGTGATCTCGGGAGGCGCGCGGATCATCCGCCCAGGTCACAAGCTCAGCGGCCCGCTACTTTTTCAGGTCGAAGTAACTAGCGGAGACTCACCGGACTCAACGGAATTAATCGCACCTTTTTCTATCCCGCTGAGCCCGCTGAATGGGGGCCGGGTGGATTTGTGAGCAGCCAGAGTGGACCGTTGGGGGTGTCGCGCACTTCGATCCTGGCGGCGGTGAGACGATCACGCAGGGTGTCGGCGAGCGTCCACGAGCCTTGTTCGCGGGCCTGCTCCCGTAGCTCGATGAGCGCCTCGACGAGGGGCGCGACAGCCTCTCGTGGGTCCCGCGCACCCAGCACGGCAAGCTCGGCCAATCGTGTCACCATCCGGCGCAGCATGGCCCGGGGAGCCTCGGTGCCGTCCATCTCTTCGGTGTCGGCCGACCAGTCGACAATCGCCTGTTCCAACTCGAGGACAGCCGTGACGGCCGCGATCACGTCGCGGGCTTTCAGCCCGTTGTCGAAGATGGCCTCCAAACGTTCGGCCTCCGCGCGCAGTGACGGTGCCGGACGGGTTGTCCCGGTGGTTGACGGCTGCGCGCTCGCTAAGGACCTTGCCGGCCTGCCACCTGCAGCGACTGCCCGAAGCTCCTCGATCGCCACGGTGGCGCCCGAGGTGAATACCGTGCTCACACCCTGCCGGCGGAGGGTCAGTGCGGCCCGCCCCAGCACCCTGGCAGTGTCTTCATCGAGGTCGAACAGGACGGCGGTGTGCTCGTCCACGCCGAGCACGAAGACACCCTCGGGAAGGAGGGACTCGAGCGTCCGCAGCCGGCGCTCGCCCATGTAGCAGTAGCGGGTGTCGTGGGTGCGACCCTCGGCGTTGTCGAAATGGGGTATCACCACGGCCGCCAGCCCCGCGGACGCCATCAGGTCCAGGCCCTCGAGCCAGTGGGGCGCCTCGCCCACCTTGTAGATCTCGTACAC
>JBHELN010000355.1:0-2926 GCA_046263115.1 Pseudonocardiaceae bacterium
ACCTACGACCAGGTCCAGGAGCTCACCTCCCGCATCAAGCAACGCGCCCGGTCGTAACAACAATCGGCGCATGGCGGTGTCCTTACCTCTCTTCACCCTGCTGCGTTTCTTCACCCTGCTGCGTTACCAGTAGGCAAATCAGGGGGCGGTCGGGGGAAACCCGCATGTGGTGAGGAGCACCGCTCGGCAGACTCGTAGTTACCGGTCGGTCAGCCTGGACGCAGCGCCGGGACGCCCAGGCCGACCGACCGATCGGCAGATTCCGCGGCAGCTGGGCGGGCGCATGATCACCAGGGCACCGTGAACCCTGAATCCGGCCTGGCCAGCGTTCAGTCGACCGCAGCGGGGGCGCTAAGTGCGTCCGAGGTGTCGGGCGACAGCTGGGGATCAGTGCGCCGGGGGAGCCGCAGGGCACCCACTGCCGCCCCGACAGCGAACACGGCGGCGACCACGAACGCAGCGTGGTAGCCGCCGGTGAGGGCGTCGAGCCGGCCGACACCGTCAGCAGCCAGACCTTCGGTGTGCGCATCGGCGAGGCTGGCGAGCACGGCCAACCCGAGGGCCCCACCCATCATGAACGACGTGTTCGCCACGCCCGAGGCGAGACCAGCCTCGCTGGGCGCTACTTCACCCATCGCGGCGAGCAGCACCGGGTTGAGCGATACCCCCACGCCGAGACCGAGCAGGATCATGCCCGGCAGCACGTCGAAGGCATAGCTGCCGTGCACCGGGGCACGCGCGAACAGCACGAGACCAGCGGCAACGAGCAGCATCCCGGTGACCAGCGGTGCCCGGACGCCGAAGCGCAGCACAATTCGCTCGGACAGGCCGAGAGAGAAGGCACCCATGACCAGATTTCCGGGCAGGAAGGCGAGACCGACTCCGAGCGGGCCGTAACTGAAGACCAGCTGCAAGTACAGCGCCGACAAGAAGAACCAACCGAACATGGCGCCCGCCCACAGCACACCGACGACGTTCGCGGTGACGACGCTACGCAGACGGAACAGTCCAAGCGGCATGAGTGGGGAGTCGGCCCGCGTCTCGATCCCAACGAACACCGCGAGCAGCGCGGCAGCGACGATGAGCAGACCGATCGTCCGGACCGAGACCCAACCCACGCGGTTGCCGTCCATGATCGCGTATACGGCGATCACGAGCGCCGCCGTGACGGTGACGGAACCGGCTACGTCAAGCCGGCCGGCGCTGCCCTGACCGGCACTCGCGGGCAGCAGCATCAGGTACAGCGCGATGACCGCGATCCCGATCGGGATGTTGACCAGGAAGATCCAGTGCCAGTCGAGGGCAGCGGTCAAGACCCCACCGAGGAGCACACCCATGCTGCCGCCGCCCGCGATGACGAATCCCACCACACCCATGGCCTTGGCCCGCTCGGCCGGTTCGGTGAACATCGTCATGATCAACGACAGGGCGATCACCGAGACGATCGCGCCGCCGAGGCCCTGGACCGCGCGCGCTCCGACCAGGGCTCCCGGCGATCCGGCCAGGCCGCAGGCCAGCGAGGCGCAGGTGAACACCGTCAGGCCGACCAGGAACAGCCGGCGGTGGCCGAACAGGTCACCCATCCGCCCGGCCAACAGCAGGAAACCGCCGAAGGTCAGCATGTAGACGTTGACCACCCACGCCAGCGACGTCACGGAGAACCCGAGATCTGCCCGGATCGACGGCAGTGCAACGTTCACGATCGTGCTGTCGAGCACGATCATCAGGTCACCCAGGCACAGCACCAGCAGCGCCAGCCAGCGTCTCCGCTGCATAGTCACGTCTCGCCCCGCTCGTCGGAGACTCGTTGGCCTGATTGCCGGCTCCGCCGGCGGTGTGGCCTTGATTGCCGGCTCCACCGGCGGTGTGGAGCCGTGCACATCATGGCTGACGGGTCTGACAGAAGAGACTGAATTTATCGCCGACCAGACCGAGATGATCAACCGGTGAGGATGGTTCGGGCGTTACGCGCCAGCACCTCTCGCGTCGCCGTTGCCGGCGATCCGGAGTCGTAGGGTGGCATGTTCGCCGCCACAGTGGATCCACCCACACCTGAGGACAACTCTGTGGATAAACATGCAACGCTGTGTACTCGACGCCGTCGCTCGTTGCGCTCCACCGGCCGCGGACGCCGCGCCCAACCAACCAGCCGCGGCGTGCACACCGCACCGCACCGCGTGAACTGCTCAAACAGCAGGTGTCCACACTGCCCACAGCACTTACTACTGCTACTGATGTCTCTCTATACAAAGGCAACCTCCACTACTCGGGCAGTGGATACATCCACCGCGCCGCTACGGTAGGAGCACGCACTGCTGCGACGTTTCATTTGGGAGGCTTCGCCGTGCAACTCGGTCTCGTCGGTTTGGGCCGGATGGGCGCCAACATGCGCGACCGGCTGCGAGGCGCCGGCATCGAGGTCTTTGGCTACTCCCGGACCTCCCCGACCCGCGATGTCACGTCATTGAGTGAGCTGGTCGACCAGCTCACGGCACCGCGGACGGTGTGGATCATGGTGCCCGCCGGGGACACGACCCGGGAGACCGTGACGCAGCTGGCCGGATTACTCGCCGAGGGCGACCTCATCGTCGATGGCGGGAACTCGCACTACACCGACGACCAGGCCCACGCGCAACTGCTGGCCACCTACGGCATCGGGTACCTGGACTGCGGGGTCTCTGGGGGCGTCTGGGGCCGGCGCAACGGCTATGGGCTGATGGTCGGTGGTCCCGCCGAGCACGTCGAGCGACTGATGCCGGTATTCGACGCGCTGCGCCCCGAGGGCCCTCGCGAGGAGGGCTTCGTGCACGCCGGCGGTGTCGGCGCCGGGCATTTCGCCAAGATGGTGCACAACGGCGTGGAGTACGGCCTGATGCAGGCCTACGCGGAGGGCTTCGAGCTGCTCGAGGCGGTCGACGTGGTCAGC
>JBHELN010000356.1:0-4624 GCA_046263115.1 Pseudonocardiaceae bacterium
TCGACCGCCGGCGCCGCGGCCAAGCGGGCATTGACGGTCTGCAACTGCTCACGGGATAGGCCGGGACCGGAGTCGGTGATCTCCACCAGCAGGCCGTTGTCCTCGGTGAGCGCGCCACCCAGGGTAACGCTCGCACCGCCCAGTGTCGCGTTGACGGCGTTATCTAACAGTTCCGCGATCAGGTGCACGAGGTCGGTCGCGACCGAGCCGACGACGGTGGCCGGCGGCGGCGGGCACACGGTCACCCGGTCCTCGTCCTCGATTTCCGAGACCGCGTCACTGAACACCTTGAACGCCGTGACCGGGGCCTCGACACCGTGACGGTGGGTGGCACCGGCGACGGCCAGCAAGTTGTCGCTGCACCGGCGCATCCGCGTGGTCAGACGATCGAGTTGGCCCAGCCGGTTGACTAGCTCAGCGTCTGTGGCATGACGGCACGCCTCATCGATCAGCTGCCGCTGACGTTCTACCAGGTCCCGAGTACGACCGGACAGGCTGAGGAACACGTCGTTGAGGCTGCTGCGCAGCTGGGCCTGCTCGGCCGCTAGCCGCACGGCCTGGACATGCACGGTGTCGAATGCCCGGGCGACCTGGCCGACCTCTTCCCTAGAGTGCACCGGCACCGGGTCGACGGTCGTATCGCCGGGCGCACCGTCAGCAGTCCGCAGCTGCTCGATGGCCTCCGGCAGCCGGCGGTCGGCGACCTCAAAGGCGGCGGTGCGTAACGTGCGCAGTGGCCCCAGCAGCGAGCGCAGCACGACGATGAGCAGCCCGACGGCGAGGATCAACAGCAACACCACCACGCCGCCGCACCAGTACGCCTGGCGCAACGCCTGGTCCCCGCGCACGCCGGTGGCGGTACGTAGTTCGCCCAGCAGCGCGGTCTGCCCCTGCCAGATCGTCTCCACAGTGCCCACTGCCGCGGAGTTCCAGTCACCGGGCACCGTTTCCAGCGGCGCCCCTCGCACCGCCCGATCCAGCGCAGCATCCAGTAGCTGCTTACGGTCGAGCACCGCCCTGGCACCGAAGTAGAGCTGCCGTTGCGCGGGAGAGGTCATTTGGCCGAAGTCATCGGCGGCTGCATCGAGCCGGGCGTCTGCGGCGCGCAGTATTGCCTGCTGCTCCGGCGGCAGCCCGTCGGCAAAGATGCCCGCCTGCAGGACGACGTGCTCGCGTGAGGCCTGTTCCTCGGCGGCCGCCAGCGCCTTGGCCGCGTCGGCCTTCCGATCCAACTCGTCAGGTGCGCCGCCGAGTGCTTGGCCTTCTAAGTCGAGCAGCATCGCGATCAAAGCGGAATACGCACTGACGGCGGTGCGGGCGCTGGTCACCCCAGGAGCGGCAGCGGGCGGCAGCACGGCGCGGCGCAAGGCAGCGAGTCCGGACAGCCGGCTCATCGCAGCCCGATGGACCGGCGTCCACTCCACCCTGGCGGCGGCCGGAAAGGTTTCCGCGCCCATGTCAGCCGTGCGCAGCGCGGTGACGGCGGAATCGACCCGCTGCACCTGCGTCTGCAGCTCAGTGCGGTCAACCACCCGGCCGCTGGCCTGCATCGCGGCCACCCGGTAGCGCTCCCCTTGCAGGCTGTGCACCACGATGCTCAGTTGCTGGGCGAACCCGGCTTGGCGCGCCAGCGACGCGGATGCGTCGGCCTTGCGCAGCAGATCGGTGACCCGGAGGGCGCCGAGCACGCCCGCCAGCAGCAGCGGCAGCAACAGCACCGCGGTGAGTTTGGTGCGCAGCCGCCAATCCCGCAGCCGCCACCGGCCGCCGCGGCGCGGCAACGCGCCGGTCGGCGAACCGAACATGGCAGCCGGCATAGCGCCGCTGCGCAGCGCGGTCAGGCCGGCCCGCAACGTCTCCCGGCGAGAGTCGCCCGGACTCCCGGAGAGCGGTCGCGCCCTCACCTTGGGCCCCGCCACGTTGCGCACCTTCCCCAATCCGCAGATTGACTTGACCGAGTCACCCGAGAGCCGCCGACGACCTCCGCATGGCGTGCTCGACCAACGCGATGAGAGTTGTCTTGGTGGATTCCCGGTCTCGCGCATCACACGGGATGACAGGTATCGCAGGATCGATCGCCAGCGCTTCCCGCACGTCGTCGACACTGTGGCCGAGCACACCGTCGAAACAGTTCACCCCGACGACGTAAGGCAGGCCGCGGTCCTCGAAGAAATCCACCGCAGCGAAGCAGTCGGCCAGCCGGCGGGTATCGACCAGCACTACCGCGCCGATCGCGCCGCGCACGAGGTCGTCCCACATGAACCAGAAGCGGTGCTGGCCCGGGGTTCCGAACAGGTAGAGGATCAACTCCGCATCCAGCGAGAGCCGGCCGAAGTCCATTGCCACCGTGGTGGTCGACTTGTCCGGAGTGGCCGCGAGGTCGTCGACTGAGGTACTCGCGTCGGTGAGAACAGCCTCGGTAGTCAGCGGTGCGATCTCGGATACCGAGCCAACGAACGTCGTCTTGCCGGCACCGAAGCCACCACCGACCACGATCTTCGCGGAGATCGCAGTGGGCGCGCTGCCGGCCGCTCGTGCCAGCGGCGGCCCGGACCGAACGGGATCTGGCTGCACGGCGGCCGCCGTTGTCCCCCCGCGGGATCGTGCCCGGTCAGAGTCGACGAAGTCCACTCAACACCCTTTCCATCAAAACCATGTCCGGTCTGTCGGCGCTGCCGCCTTCTTCGCCTGGAGGGTTGCGATGCACCACGACCAGGCCGATGTCCGCCATGTCTGCCAGCAGAACCCGGGCCACTCCTAGCGGCAGGGATAGTAGAGCGGCCACTTCCGCCACCGATCGGGGGCTGCCGCACAGCTCGGCCACCGCGCGGTGTTCGGGACAGGCGAGCACCGCCATGTCGTGGCCGTGCGCGGTGGTGGATACCAGCGTCTCCACGGCGAGCTCGAAAACGGGTGCGGTACGACCCCGCGTCCAGGTATAGGGCCGCGCTGCCGACGCGCCAGATGCCGGGTCATGCCACTCGTCGATTTCTGCGGGCACCTGCTCTTGCGGACCAGCGGACGTTCCCGCCGCGGGCGCAGCAGTGGTCGGTGGCAGCGCTTGCCGACGGCGGCGGCGGCGAGCGCGCCAGGGACCACCGCTGAGGTTGTTGACTACGTCTGCAAACGACTGCTCATCGACGTCACGGTCGCTGGAGCCGCTGGATCCGTTCACCGCGACATCAACGTCCTAGCGCGCCATGCAACCCGGCACGCGTTTGCGGGGTCAGTTGCTGGCCCACTCGATCAACCAGCAACGTCATCTCATAACCCACCAGTCCGATATCACAGGTCGGCGCCGCCAGCACCGCAAGGCTGGCGCCATCGCCGATCGACATCAGCAGCATGATCCCGCGTTCCAGCTCCACCACTGTCTGCACGACGTGGCCCGCGTCGAAACAGCGAGCCGCTCCCTGAGCCAGACTCACCAGTCCGGACGCCACCGCGGCGAGCTGATCAGCCCGGTCCCTGGGCAGGTGAGCCGACGCGGTCAGTGGCATGCCCTCAGCCGAGACGACCAACGCGTGCGCCACTCCGGCGACCCGGTTGACGAAGTCGTCGACCAACCATCCGAACCGTTCCGGTTGCGCCTGCGGGGTAGTCACGTGATGTTCTCCTCACCATCCTGCGGCTCCCCAGGCGAGCCGCCGGCCGCCGGGCCACCGTTGACACGAGCTTGGCGCCCCTGGCGGATACCCTGCTGGTAGCTGGCAAGCCGGCCGCGAATCGAGTCTGCGCTGCGCGCCGGCACAGCCGTGGACTGGGCAGCGCCCGCAGCGCCGGGCACCAACAGCGCCCGAGGCTGCCGGCGGGGCAGGCCCATGGCAGTCATCTCCGCAGGCACCGGCGTCGCCAGTGCCTGCGCAGCGCGCCAGCCGTCATCCCCGGCGCCCCACTCCGAATTAGGCGCTGCCGGTACACCACCGGCTGGACGAGCGACCGCCGGCTCCGACACCGGCTGTCCGGAAGGTCCGGGCTTGCCGGCATTACCGGACTCGGTGGCAGCCAGCGTCTTGCCCGGCTGCCGGCGCGTCAACGGCGGCGATGCGTCCGTGGCCCGCACGGCCGCCGTTGCCGCCGGCGCGGTATCCACCGGTGCCTGGGCGGCGGTATCCGCCGGCGCCGGCGCGGTATCCGCCGGCCCGACGTCCGCGAGTGGGGCGTCGGGCAGTGGCGCGTCCGGCGACGGCGCGGTCCACCGCACCGGGACCGCCTCGTGTTCCTTGAACCAGGCAGTCGCGACGTCGTCGAAGATCGGCGTGGAGTGCTGCAGCGTCACTCGAGGACCTGGCCCCGCCGGTCCCGTTGTGCCGACCCGGGTCGGGCGGAACAGATCAGCGCCCGATCCGCCGCCGGGAACCTGCGGCGACCCGTCTACCGGAGGATTGGCGGGAGGTCCGGGTGGAGCAGGTGGCGGCTCAATCGGGATCGCCCGGTTAGCTCCGCGCTGCGGTAGCCCCGGTTGGTCGGTCAGGGTCGGCTGCGCTGCCGAGCGCTGGTCATCGTCGGGTTGCTCCTCAGCGCCACCATCAGCAGGAGCCTGCTCAACCGTGGCCTGTTCGATAACCACCGGGTCGCCGTCGGTCTGCTTCGCCTCGGTCTGCGTCGCGTCGGCCCGCTCGGC
>JBHELN010000357.1:0-4773 GCA_046263115.1 Pseudonocardiaceae bacterium
GTTCAAGGTGCGGTTGCCGCCTCGATTGAGCCGCACCTTGCCCACGGTGTTACCCGACCAGACCGGAATGGGAGCGGTGCCGGAAAACCGGGCGTAGGCGTCGCGGGAGCGAAACCGGTGCACTCCAGCGGTCTCACCCAGGATCATCGCTGCGGACAGCACCCCGCAGCCAGGGATGGCCAACACCGCGGGGGCCAGGCGTTTAACCAGGTCACGAAGCTCACGCCACAGGGCGTTGATCTGCATGGTCAGCTCTCGGCAGCGAGCAAGCAGCTCCCGGGCCAGCCGGGCAACAAGGCCAGTGACCGTGGCCAGGCGCTCGCCGAGGCGGTCGATGGCACAGTAGCTGCGCAGCCCGCGGGCGGGAACCTGTAGTGCGGGGTCGAGTTCGTGCAGGTGCCAGCGCAGCCGGTTGACCACCCGGGTGCGCTCACCCACAAGATCCCGGCGATGATCGACCAGCAGCTTGACCTGCCGCGTCGGACCGTCCAGCTCGGCGACCGGCAGCCGGTGGTGATGGCGCAGAGCGGCCAACGCGACTGCTTCGGCGTCGATCGGGTCGGATTTGCCCGGCTGGCGTCCCTGCGCGCGGGCCTGTGCCATCAGCCGGGTCGGGACCCGCACCAGTCGATGCCCGGCTGCGAGCAGATCGCGCTCTAGCCGGCGGGTCATGTTCCGGCAGTCCTCGCCCCGCAAAGCTCACCTGAGGCCACTGCCGGGCCCAGCTGACCAGCGCCAAGTGCCCGTCACTGGTCGCCGGCACCGTCTTTTCAGCCAGTCGGCGTCCAACCTCGTCGACAGCGACCGCGGTGTGGGTGCGCTGGTGGGAATCGGTCCCGATCATCACCATATGCAGCTCCGCTTAGATCATCGCTGCCAGGAAACGACCGAGCGAGGCGGGCACGTCTCTATCGAGCACCAGGCCGGCTCCTATCAGGCCACCCCCCGCGCGGCACGGCACCCGGTAGGGCCGCACATCCCGAACAAGCCACCAACCCACAGGCCGGGGCAACGAAGAAGCGAGCGAACCCCACCGGACAAAACGATCATGACATAGAAACGAAGAGGCCGTAGGTTCAAATCCCGCCACCCCGACACTAAAACAGCAGGTCAGAGGCTGTGCGCGATCGAGGTGCGATGGCCTTGAGTGACGAACTGCGTGACTATCGGATCCTTTTCAGTGGGACATCCCTGCCGTTGAGGCCCTCTCGCGGTTCACGGTGATGGTCGTCTGCCAGTCGTGGTCTCGGGTACCGAGACTAGGTGACGACCTTGATGCCAAGCTGGCGAGGCTGATCCACCCCGCGAGGTTCCAGAAAACCAGCAGGTCAGGGCACTGAACGTTATGGAGAACCGGCGTGAGATGTCGGCGCTCCCGTGGAGAATCCCTCTGTGGCGCGTGCCAATGCGCCTGTGATCACCGTAGTGATCGACTCTGCCAAATGCCGTGGCCGAGCGTGCACTTCGCACTGGTCTAAGCGGCCACAAGGACAGATATCGAAGGGCTGGCCCGAAATAATGTCGGGCTACCACTGCCAGCGATATCGCAGGTCACCGCCGTGGACGACCAGTTCGGCACCCACAGTAGGCAAGCTGCGAGCGTGGTTGACCTGTGGGTCAGTGCCAGCGGGCGAGGGTCCAGGGCGACGATTTAGATCCGCATCGGACTGTCCGCCCGCTGGTGCACGAATGATTGACAAGCCCTGGTCGCGTCACCTCCCCCAAAATGTTTCGCTCTCCGCGATGGATCGCGAAGGGCATTACGTCCGCTGTCGAGTCTTCTTCGCCGACGAGCGGACCGCGGTGGCTGCGGGCTACCGGCCGTGCGCGGTGTGCTTGCCGGATCAGTACGGCGAATGGAAGGCACACCGCTCATGACGCCATCGGCGCCGTACATGCCTGTTGCAGTCACACTTCGGTGGTCTGCTCCAGGTCGATCACGATCTTGCCCAGCGCGTGACCGGACTCCACCGCTCGCAGTGCCTGTGGCGCGTCGTCGAAGGGGTAGGTCTGGAGCACCTTGGGATCGACTTTGCCTGCGGCGACGAGGTCGGCGACGGCGGCAACGCCCGACGAGCCACCCGATAGGTAGCTGCCTCCCATCTCCGCGACACTGGGATCGACGATCGACACGATCCGGGCCGGGTTGGTGATCAGAATGGCGACGTGACGCATCGATTCGCCGCCGACCACGTCGAAGATGGCGTCCACGCCGCCGGGAAGCACTTGCCGCATGTGCTCGACGACGTCGCCGGTATCGTAGGGCACCAGGATGGCTCCGAGACTCTCCACCAGCGGCCGCTTGGTCTCGCTGCCCGTCCCGAAGACCGCCGCGCCGCGGTTGCGGGCAAGCTGCGCGGCCATCACACCCACGCCACCGCCGACGCCGTTGATCAGCAGCGTCTCCCCCTCGGCGAGGTCAAGTTTCTCCAGCGCGTCCCAGGCGGTCCCACCGGCCACCGGCAGCGCGGCTGCCTGCACAAAACTGACCTGCGGGGGCTTAGGCGTGGTGGCCGCGGCACGCAGCACCGCGTGCTCGGCGTAGCTGCCGTGTTGCGGCGCGGTCGTGCCCATCACTTGATCGCCCTTGGCGAATTCCTCGACGTCGGAGCCGACGGCTACCACGACACCGGCCGCCTCGACGCCCAGCACTCGGGGAAACTGTGGTGTGGCCTGCGGGTTGGCCATCGCGCCATTGCGGATCTGGTAGTCGGCCGGGTTGACCCCGATAGCCTTGACCTTGATCACCAGCTCGCTGGGTCCTGGCGACGGCTCAGGCCGGTCGAACCAGGTCTCGGTCTCCGGACCGCCGTAAGAGGTGTAGCCATAGGCCCTGCTCATCGCGGTCAGTCCTCTCCCTCGTCATGCACCGGCCGTTCCGATCTGTCTCGGCCGCAGCCTACGAGGATCAATGGTGTCCCGCTCGGCGGGTCTTGCGGGTCTTGAGGACGGCAAGGACGAATTCCGACTTGCCGGCTGTGTAGGCCTCGCGGTCGTCCGGTAATGAGCGGGATACGGCCAGAAGGGGCCGTAAGTCTTCAGGTGGCCTGGTCAACAGCCTTCGCGCCGGCCGATGACCAGCGACACTGCCGCTCCAACCCCGCCGGCTTCGTCCAGGTCACCTCTAACGGCCCCTTCTGGCCGTATCCCGCTCATACCCGTTCAGGCGTCGGTGTCGGCGTTGTAGACGCGGTGGGCGAAGGTGTCGAGGGCGCCGGCGCAGGCATCGAGCGCAGCCCGGGCTGCCGCGGCGCCGCCGGCGCCAAGCACGTCCCGCTCGATGATCTTTGCGAGCCAGCGGCGCAGCTTGGTGAGATCTTCGTCGTTCTCCTCGAGCTCGCCGTAGGTGAAGTGCTCGGCGGCGGTCTCGGTATCGATCTCGGTGAGGAAGTCCCAGCACTTGTCGACGATCTCCTCGTACTCGTCGTCCCGGGCGGCGTTGTAGGCGGCGATGACATCCTGCCCGCCGGCCAGGACATCGGCTCGGAACAGCTGCGCGGTGCCGCCCAGACCGCCGATCTCGGCGCGCAAGCTGCGCAGCATCCGCTCATGGGCCGGGCTGTCGGGCAACGTCGCTACCGAGTTGCGCAGGTAGATCGCGCCGCACCCTTTGAGCCGGCGCCAGACGGTGGCGCGTACCCGGGACGGTTCGCTGGGTACCCGATACATCAACAACAGCCACCCCACCTTGCTCGGATCCTCCGGCGGGTCTGTCCTGGGGGGTGGGTCACCACCATCGAGCGCAGTCGACTCAGGGTTGATGCTCACCGGATGTTGGCATGGCGGATGGCTCGTCGCAGCGACACGCCGAGCAGCACGAGCACCGCCACCGGCAGGAACCACCAGGCCGGCACCCGGGAGGCGGCCAGGCCCGCGGTGACGGCCAGCGCTGCCACCACGCCCGCCGCGACCCGCCAGTCATCCCCGACGATGAAGTCCCACCAGAACGCACCGAAGCTCTGCAACCAGCGGCCCAGCGCACCCATCAGCTCACCTCCATCGGTTCGGTCACCGGCGACGACCCCGGGATCCGGGGCCCATGAGCCCGGCGCAGCAGCGCGACGAACACCAGCGCGGTGAGCGCGACCACCGCGATAACCCCGAGCAGCGCCGCGTCGGCACCAGGCCAGCGGGCGCCGGCACCTTCCGCCCCCCAGAAGGTTCCGAAGGAGGTCAGCAGCACACCGACGGCGAATTTCAGGGTGTTTTCCGGTACCCGGGCCAGGGGGCCCCGCACGGCGATTCCGGCGACGGTGACGACCACGACGGCGATGCCGGCGCCGAGCACGGCCAGCGGGATGCTGCCCTGGTTGGAGCCGAACGTGACCACGATGAACACCACCTCGAGGCCTTCGAGCAACACGCCCTTGAACGACAAGGTGAACGCGTACCAGTCGTCGACGGCGGCGCGGCGGGTCCGCCCGGCCGCGCGGGCGGCGGCGAGCTCACGGGCGTAGATCGCGTCCTCGTCGTGCAACGCCTTGAACCCCGACGCCCGCAGGATCGCCTTGCGCAGCCAACCGAGACCGAAGACGAGCAGCAGACCACCAACGACAAGCCGCAACGCGCCCAGCGGGACGAAAGTCAGCGTCGGGCCGAGCGCAGCGACGATCATCGCGAGGGTCAGCAGGCCGGCCGCGCCGCCCTGAACCGCCGCGCGCCAGCCCCGGCTGACCCCGACCGCAAGGACGATGGTCAACGCCTCCACCGCTTCGACGACGCAGGCCAAAAAGACAGCAAGAACGAGCAAAACGTCCCGCATCCGCGTCCACC
>JBHELN010000358.1:0-5455 GCA_046263115.1 Pseudonocardiaceae bacterium
TCTCATCTCGGGCCTCCCGCAGGTGCAGAAGGAGAACAATCCCAACATGCAGACCACGCGGCGAGGCGGAACTCATCGGTCGTGTGGGCGGAACCCGCACCCGTGCCACCGCTACCCCGACGCGATCCCGCTGCGCACTAAGTGAGCCAACGCGGGTTACCCGATCAGGTGCTCCATCATCGACGGTGCTCAGCGCCCCAGGCGAGGTGCTCGACACGGCGAGCTGCTCGACAGAACGTGGCGAAGAGTCATTGGTGTCCTCTGCAACCCGCTTCGGCGCGCCAGCCCGTCAGGCCTGGCACAGGGCCAGCAACGCCGTCACGGTGGACCAATTGCGCACCGTGGCGGAACCGCCGGCGGCCAGTGGACCGCCGGTTGGGGCCAGTTGTGCGGCCAGCTCGCTGTGTCCCAGTCCGCCCGGTGTGTGCAGGAACAGGGCACAACCGACGACCGTTGCCTCGTCGCGACTGCCCTTGTCCCTGCTCCGCTGCTGTGCGGTGACCACGGCCGTCAGCTGGTCGGGTCCGATCGGCTCGCCGGTGAACGCCACATCAGTGTGTGCCAGCGACGTGAGGACCGCGCGCAGATCGGACATCGCGACCCGGATGCGGCCGCCGACGTTGACGCCCCGAAGCAATGCGACGTGGGTAGGCACGCGCAAATTCTGCCGATTCGCGCCACCGCCGACCAGACTCACTGCTCGGAGGTCCGCGCCGCCGTCGACACCGCACCGT
The DNA here is from genome assembly GCA_046263115.1 of Pseudonocardiaceae bacterium. Lineage (GTDB taxonomy): Bacteria > Actinomycetota > Actinomycetes > Mycobacteriales > Pseudonocardiaceae. The sequence goes on from JBHELN010000358.1 coordinate 735, forward strand.
CGAACGCCAGCCGCCCCGTAGCGCCGTGGACCTGACCGATCTCGCGTGACCGGCGGAGCACGATGAGGTGCAGCAGGATGCCCAGCGGCACCAAGAACGTCGGGATGAGGCTCAGCGGTAGCTCGAGCATCGGTGCGGTGGTCACCTCACCGGCGAGCAACCCCAACTTTCCAGGTGCGTTGAGCACACCCATGGTCACGGCCACGATGAGATCCGCGATCCCGACGACGCACCACCCGATCACGATCCGTCTGGCGGTACTGGTGCCCGACGCCGCCACCACCGCGACGAATGGTGCCGCAAGCCCTACGAGAACGTCACCGACCCCGGCCGGGAGAGCGAAGCTGGCCGGCAGTTCGTGGCGGGCATAGTCGAGGAGAAACAGCCCACCGGCGATCCGCCAAAGCTGGACGCCGATCAACCAGCGCAAGTCAGCTCGCAGCAGCAGCCGCCGAAACTCAGCGGACCGCGCATAGGCCACGACGCCCAGAATCACTGGCACCAGCAGGGCCACCCCGATCGGCAGCGGCAAGCCGGACGGTCCAGCCCGGAGCAGGCCGAGCAGCGAGAACCCGAGCACCGCCAGGAACCACCCCGCGATGCAGGCGAGCACCACTAGCCGGGCTTCAGACAGACGCGTACCGGATAGCATGATCGCTCCTCACCTCGTGAATTGAATTTCGCAAGTTACTGGGCTCACCGTAAGCGGAGTAAGTTGCAAAGAGCAAGTGACTAGCTAGGATGGGGTACGTGCCTCGATCACCTGTTGCCGGAGTGACCGGTCGCGGAGCAAACAAGGCGCGGTCTCCATGTCCGGTCGCGGGTGCCCTCGACCTGCTGGGCGACCGGTGGACGCTGCTGATCCTGCGGGACCTGCTGCTCGGCAAGAGCCGCTACGGCCAGTTTCTTGCCTCCCCGGAGGGAATTTCGACCAACCTGCTCGCGGATCGGTTGCAGCGCCTGGAAGCCGCTGGGCTGGTCGCCGCGGTGCCCTATAGCGAGCACCCGGTACGGATGGACTACCACTTGACGCCGGCCGGTCGCGCGCTGAGCCCCGTGGTCGATGCGTTGGCGACCTGGGGACTGGCCCACCTACCGGGGACCCGCAAGCAGCTCACAAACACTGATCAATTCAATACTGGATCGGCGGGGTAGGTGGCCAGCAGCGCTAAGGGAAGGCCCTGGCGGCGCAGGATCCGGCTCCACAGATCGGTGCCGGGCGGTGCCAGCACGTCCTCGGGCAACGCGGGGACCACCACCCAGTCCCCGCGGTTCACTTCAGCAGCCAACTGACCGGGGGACCAGCCCGCGTAGCCGGCGAAGACCCGCAACCCGCGCAGTCGCGGTGCCATCAAGTCCGGGTCGGCATCCAGGTCAACCAGAGCCAGCGATCCGCGTACCTTGATCATGCCATCGGTTCGGTCGGCGTCTACCCCAGCGGGCAGCGCGGCCACGCATAGCGCGGCGCGTTGCTGCATCGGTCCCCCGACATACAGTGCCCGCGGCACCGTGGCGAGCGGGCTCCACAACGGCAACACATCACGTACCGCCACTTCGCTGGGCCGATTGAGCACCACACCGATCGTGCCCGCGGGCTGATGCTCAATGATCAGTACCACGGTGCGGTGGAAGTTGGGATCTCGCAGCCCGGGCGCGGCGACCAGCGCCGAACCCGATTCCACACCGTCCACCGTTGCTCACCTCACCCCATTCGCTCGCACGTTCATGGTCTCGCATGTCACATGAATCACACTAGAGCGACCGAGACCGTTAACCTGCATCCTCGTGACGTCGTCGCGAATCGAAGCCCCCGCCAGCGTGGCCGACCGGCTCGATTTCCGGCGACTGATGGGCACTGCCGGATTCAGGCGCTTGCTGACCTCCAGGTTCGCCGCACAATGGGGCGACGGGGCCTTCCAGGCCGGCCTGGGCGGAGCCGTGCTGTTCAACCCGGAGCGGGCGGCCACCCCGATGGCGATCGCGGCCGGGCTCGCCGTGTTACTGCTGCCGTACTCGCTGGTGGGTCCGTTCACCGGGGCGCTGCTGGACCGCTGGGATCGGCGCCGGATTCTGGTCATGTCGAACCTGCTGCGCGGTCTCCCGATCCTGCTGGTGGCGCTCGCGGTCGGGGTCGGAGTGGCTGGCCCTGTGCTGTACCTGGGGGCGCTGGTGGTGACCGGGCTGAGCCGGTTCGTGTTGGCCGGGCTGTCCGCGGCCCTGCCGCATGTCGCGCCACCGCAGCAGCTGGTACAAGCCAACGCGCTGGCCGCCACCGTGGGCTCGGCGGTTACCGTTGCGGGCGGCGTCAGCGCCATCGGCCTGCGCGCGCTGATCGGGTCGGGTAACACCGGATCAGCCTGGGTGACGGCGAGCGCCGTGCTGGGTTCGGTGGTCGCGGCAGTGGCCGCGACCGGCTTTCGTCGCGGCCAGTTGGGGCCTGATCAGACCAGCGGACCCGTCCCGGCCGTGGTGTCCCATGGGTTACGCGACGGTGTGGTCGCCGCGGCTCGGGTACCCAGTGTCGCCGCGGGCCTGACGGCGTTGCTCGCGCACCGGCTGTCGTTCGGCGTGGTGAGCCTGGTGGCGTTGCTGCTGTATCGAAATTCCTTCGCCTCTCACGGGCTGCTGCGCTCCGGGCTGTCCGGAGTCTGCGAACTGCTCATTGCCGGGGCGGCCGGATTGCTGCTGGCCGCGCTGCTCACCGCCCCGCTGGTGGCCCGCTTCGGCCGGCAACGCACCGTCCGGGGCGCCTTGGTGGTGGCCGGAATCGCGGTCCTCGCACTCGGTCTACCAATGATCATGTCGACGACACTGGTGGCGGCATTCGTGCTGTCGACCGCAGGTCAGGTGGTGAAATTGAGCCTGGACGCCACCGTGCAGGCCGATGTCTCAGATGACGCTCGGGGCCGGGTCTTCGCGCTCTATGACACCGTGTTCAACGTTGGCTACGTGCTGGCCGTCGCCGTGGCCGCCACCGCGGTACCCGTCAACGGCCGCGCCCCCGACCTACTGCTGTTCCCGGCCGCCATCTACCTCGCCGCAGCCCTGCTGCACACCCTGATCGCAGCCCCGTCCCGACTTGTCGCCTCTCCCCGCCGTGGAGACATATCGGGGTAGATGCGGGCCCTATGGCCCATGGGGCTCTTTCAGCCCGATATGGAGACATATCGGGGGGAGAGGGCGGCGAGGAGGGGGATCTGGAGGGCAGACCACGGGCTGAGGGTCCACGGGGCGGTGGCGGCAACAGCGACGACTGCCGGCCAGGACGCCCAGTGGTATTCGAGTACCTCGGTGGGGTCGGGTTCCGGTTCACCTTCGGCGTTGCCGACCAGCACGGGGCAGAACTCGTTTTCTACGATCCCGTCGGGCGCCACCGCCCGGTAGCGGAATTCGGGCAGGACCACCTCCGAGCGGGTCAGCCGAAGCCCGAGCTCGTCGGCCAGCCGCCGGGCCGCCGACTCGGTGACTTGTTCACCCGGTAGCGGATGACCGCAGCAGGTATTGGTCCACACCCCGGGCCAGGTCTTCTTGTTGATGGCGCGGCGGGTCATCAGCACCCGGCCGGATCCGTCGAAGATGTAGCAGGAGAACCCCCGGTGCAGCGGCGTCTGCGCGTGATGGACCTGCGCCTTCGGCAGTTGCCCGATCGGGCGGTGACCCTCGTCGAGCAGGACGACGGGAGCGTCGTCGGCAGGCACGACCGCGTGAGCCGGGGGACCGTCAGATCCGCGGGCATCCTGGTGGCTCATGGAGACGATGTCCTTCCGGTACCTGGCCAGTGCTGCACACTGGTGCTTCCATGCCAGTCTGGCGTACCGGTCCGGCACCGCTCAGCCTGCGGGACCAGCTTGATGAAGTCAGGTGCGTTCCAGCAACCACTACCGGCCAAGGTTGTCGCGGGCCCAGCGGCGCAACTCGGCCTCGGCCTCCTCCCGGGACAGCGGACCCCGGTCCAAGCGCAGCTCTTTGAGATACCGCCATGCGCGGCCGACATCCGGACCGGGCTCGAGCCCGAGTAGCTCCATGATCGCGTTACCGTCCAGATCCGGCCGCACTGCAGCCAGGTCCTCCTCGGCGCGGATGCGCTCGATGCGCCGTTCCAGATCGTCATACGTGCGCTGCAGGGCTACCGCCTTACGACGGTTACGAGTGGTGCAGTCGGCTCGGACCAACTTGTGCAACCGCGGCAATAACTCGCCCGCATCGGTGACATAACGACGCACCGCCGAGTCGGTCCACTCGCCGCCGCCATAGCCATGGAAGCGCAGGTGCAGAAACACCAGCTGGGCGACGTCCTCGACGACGTGCGTGGGGTAGCGCAAAGCGCGCAACCGCTTGCGGACCATCTTGGCGCCTACCACCTCGTGGTGGTGAAAGCTCACCCCACCGCCGGCCTCGTGCCGGCGGGTGGCCGGCTTACCGATGTCGTGCAGCAGCGCAGCCAACCTCAACACCAGATCGGGCTCGCCGCCCTCCAGCGCGATCGCCTGGTCGAGCACCGTCAACGAATGCGTGTAGACGTCCTTGTGCTGGTGGTGCTCGTCGATCTCCAGGCGCATCGCGGGTACCTCAGGCAGCATGTACGCAGCCAATCCGGTGTCCACCATCAGCTCGACACCGGCTCGCGGGTCGGCCCCCAGCATGAGCTTGGATAACTCCGCAGCGACTCGTTCAGCGGTGATCCGGCTGATCTCGCCCGCCATCGCAGCCAGCGCCGCCCG
>JBHELN010000359.1:0-5233 GCA_046263115.1 Pseudonocardiaceae bacterium
TCGGCCTCGAACGCGAGGACCCATTCGTAGTCGCTCAATGCGAAGGAAGCGACGGTATTGGCCCGCACGTCGGGATAGGCGCGGGCTTGCATGCCGTGCTCGGCGAGCAGCTCCCGGCGCTCCGCCTCGGGCAGCAGATACCACTCGTAGGACCGCACGAACGGGTAGACGCAGACATAGCGCTTGGGCTCCTCGCCTGCCAGGAAGGCGGGCACGTGGCTCTTGTTGAACTCCGCAGGCCGGTGCAGCGCCACCGTCGACCACACCGGCGCGCTGGCCCGGCCTAGCGCGGTGGCCCGGCGCAGGTCGGCATACCCGGCCTGCAGTGGCTCGATCTCCTCGGCGTGCCACCAGATCATCCAGTCGGCGTCGGCGCGTAGACCGGCCAGGTCGTAGACACCGCGCACCGTGATGCCCTTGCCCTCCAGCGCCTCGAGGAAGTGCTGCGCCTCGCGGGCGGGCTCGGCGCGGTCGGCGGGCAACCGCCCAGGTTCTACCCGGAAAACCGACCACATGGTGTAGCGGATGGTGGAGTTCAGCGCGGCGTAGTCCAGGCGTGTCATAACTCCATCTTCCCCCTACCTGCCCGCTACCTGCCCGCTGCAGGTTGCCGAACCGAGATGCGCAGCGATGCGCGCCGCGGCCGCATCGGCGGTGCCGATGCACGCCGGCAAGCCCACCCCGTGTAGCAGCGCCCCCGCTAACGCCAGGCCGGGCATCCTGGCCACCGCGCTCTCCAGGGCCGTGACGGCCTCGAGGTGTCCTGGCGCGTACTGCGGCAGGCCACCGCCCCAGCGCGCCACCACAGTGTCCACCGGCCTGGCAGTGATTCCGGTGAGCGCGGCGAGATCAGCCCGGACCAACTCGACGAGTTCAGCGTCGTCGCGCTGCAGCAGCCGGGCCTCGCGGTGCCGGCCCAAGGAGGCGCGGACAAGCACCACTTCGTGCGACCACGCGTGCGCCCACTTGCGCCCGGAGAAGGTGAACGCCTTGGCCGAGAAGGGCTCGCCGGCGGCCACCAGCACGCCGGATGACTGCGGCAGGGCCTGCGCGGCGTTAACCGGCAGCGCCAGGCCGACCACCGCGCAGGACGCGACCTCCACCCGGCCTGCGGCGGCTGCCGCAACGGGCAACGGGTCGGACAGCAGCCGCCGCAACGCGGGCGCCGGCAGGGCCAACACCACAGCACTGGCATCGACGTGCTCGGGCCGGTTGGCGTTACCTAGTTCCAGCCGCCAACCCTGCGCGATGCGACTCAGCCCGCGCACCGGCGCACCAAGCCGCGCACGCACCGCCGAAGCGGCCACCAGCGTGTCGACCAGGCCACCGAGCCCGCCGCGCAAGGTGCCGAAGATGGGAGACGCCCGCCCGCCGGTCGGCAGCGTGGCGGGGCCCAGCACCGCGCCGGCCGCGGCCAGCAGCGACCCCGCGCCGCGATCCAGCGCGCTGGCCACCGTGGGGATGGTGGCCCGCAGGCCCAGCGCATCGGCGCGCCCGGCGTACACCCCACCCAGCAACGGATCGACCAGCCGGTCAACCAGCTCGTCACCGGCCCGCTCGCGCAGCAGCAAACCGACAGCGGCGTCCTGGCCGGGTTCCCAGCGCAGCGGCGTGGTGGGTTCCGCGGCCACCTGCGCGACCCCTTGCTCGGATAGCAGCCCGGCGACGTCGGTAGCAGCGGCGGGTAGGCCCAGCACGGTCCGGGAGGGCAGGGCCACGGTGCGCCCACCGGCCCGCACGGTGGGGGCCACCGGCGCCGGATGCGTCAGCTGCCCGGACAGGTCAAGCTCGTCGACCAGGCGGACCGCCTCCGGGCGGCGCATCAGGAAAGCTTCCGCTCCTACGTCGAGTGCGAGTCCACCCAACTCGACAGTGCGCAGTGCCCCGCCCAGCCGCGGGGACCCCTCGATGAGCACGATCTCGGCAGCGGGGCCGAGGAGCGTGCGCAATCGGTACGCCGCAGCCAACCCGGAGATTCCACCGCCGACCACCGCCACCCGAGCAGGGCTCACAGCGAGTGCGCCAGCTCCACGATCCGGGTCAGGATGTCCGGGTCGGTTTCCGGCAGGACGCCGTGGCCGAGGTTGAGCACGTGGGCGTCGGCGGCGCGTCCGTCGGTAATCACCCGGCGCACCTCTTGCTCGACGGCCGGCCATCCCGCCAGCAGCAAGGCCGGGTCGAGGTTGCCTTGCAGCACCACCGGGCCGCGCAACCGGGCCGCCCGCACCCGCTGTGCAGCCGCCTCCAGCCCGACCCGCCAGTCGACCCCGACGACGTCCGCACCGGCTTCGGCCATCGCGCCGAGTAGTTCTCCGGTCCCCACCCCGAAGTGGATCCGCGGCACGCCCGTCCCGGCCAGACCCGCCAGCACCCGCGCCGAATGGGGCGCCACGAACCGGCGGTAATCCCGTTCGGACAGCGCACCCGCCCAGGAGTCGAACAGCTGAACGGCGTCCACTCCGGCGGCCACCTGCACTCGCAGGAACGTGAGGGTGAGCTCGGCCAGCCGGTCCAGCAGCGCGTGCCAGACCTCGGGCTCGGCGTGCATAAGTGCCTTGGTGCGTTCGTGGTGCCGGCTCGGACCGCCCTCGATCAGGTAGGACGCAAGAGTGAACGGTGCCCCGGCGAAACCGATCAGTGGCGTGGAACCCAGCTCGGCCACCAGCAACCGCACCGCGGCGGCCACCGGCGCCACCGCGTCGGGTTCCAGCACCGGCAACGCCATGACGTCGGAGGCGGTGCGCACCGGGCTGTGCACAACCGGGCCGGTGCCCGGAACGATGTCCAGTCCGACGCCGGCGGCGTGCAACGGCACCATGATGTCGCTGAACAGGATCGCGGCGTCGACCCCGTGTCGGCGCACGGGTTGCAGGGTGATCTCGCAGGCCAACTCGGGAGTCATGCAGGCGGTCAGCATGGGTTGATCGGCCCGAAGGGCACGATATTCGGGCAGCGAACGCCCGGCCTGCCTCATGAACCACACCGGTACCTGCTGCGGGCGCTCACCACGGGCGGCAACCACTAGTGGTGCATCCAGGAGCGGCCGGCGCGCGGTGGTCGGTGCGGTGGTCTTGGTCATCTCGACCACCATCGTCGCACGGCTGGGTTGCTGATTGTGGGGCCCCCCTGGTTCGCCGCGTTGGCAAAATGCTGCTGCCCTGCACCGCGGCGTTTCGGCGAGACTGTCGGCAGCAGTGCTCCTAGAGTTGACGGCTGTGCGTGATCTGGCGGACGCCCCGGAAATCTTCCGTAACGCGGTGGCTTCGCTCAGCGCCGTGCAGCCTCGACTCGAACTGCGCTTCGAGTCGATCCCGGCCCCGCAGCGGCTAGCGCCGTGGGCCTACGCATGGGGTCTTGAGCTTCCCGGTGCCGACCACGCATCGGCGACCGGCCGCCTGGTGCTCCTGTACGACCCGCAGGGTCAAGACGGGTGGGACGCCACCATGCGGCTGGTCGGCTTCGTCCGGGCCGAGCTGGACGTCGAGTTGGCCGGCGATCCGCTGCTGGCTGCGGTGACTTGGTCCTGGCTCGCCGACGCACTGATCAGCGCGGGCGCCGAACACACCGCTCTGGGAGGCACCGTCACCCAGACCACCTCAACCCGGTTCGGCGCTATCGCCGGGCCTGACCGCGCCCACGACATTGAGTTGCGAGCATCGTGGACCCCGCGAGGCGATTGTCTAACGCCGCATGCCACCGCTTTCTGTGAGCTCATGGCAGCGGCAGCTGGGCTTCCCCCGGTCGGTGTGGTGACCCTGGGCAAGCGGATCAGTTGATCGATAGCACCGTGGCCGCCCCCACGGGCGCGGGCCGTATGGGGTCAAAGGGGTAAATCACCCAGCATTGCACCGGTGTTACCTCCGCGTGGACAGTCTCGCCTGATCGGGCGACCGCCGATGGCGGGTTTACGGGCAGATCCTCAAGAAGGTTCATCCAGGGCCCCCCGCTAGCCCGCTCGGGGGGCTAGTCTGCCCCGTACGACACCATCCTCGATCGAGCGGCGGCGCGGTTGCTCGGACGAGGTCCCGGTGCGGTCGGGGGCACGACCGACTCCAGGGAGGTAGCTACGTGGCTGCTGTCGGATACGGCGCGACCGTCCGGTCGGCCCCATCCGGCGCCGTGCCGGCGTCATTGGTCCCGCATCCGCGGGAGGAACTGTTCACAGTACTGGTGGTCGACGACCATCCATTACTGCGTGAAGCCATTGCCTCACGCTTGGTGACGATGGGCGCCGTCACCGTGCATGAGGCCGCCTCGGTCGCGGAAGCCAGGACACGTGCTCTGGCCTCCGGTCCGTGCGATCTGGCGATACTGGATCTGACGCTGCCCGACGGCAGCGGATTGGACCTGATCGGCGAACTGCGCGCGCAGGGCTGGACCCGCATCGTGGTGCTCGCCTCGTCCGACGATCCGCATGCTGTGCGCACCGCGTTCCAGACCGGAGCCCAGGCATACCTGCTCAAATCGGCGTCCGCCTCGGTGGTGACCGACGGCGTACGCCGGGTGCTCGAGGGCGGGGTCTACGCAGACCCGACCGTCGCGCCAATCCTGGCCTCGGGCACGCGGGTCGCGGGTACCGACAACACGCCGCGCGAGCTGTCGGGCAGGGAAGTGGAAGTGCTGCAGCTGGTCGCCGACGGGCAGTCCAACAAGGAGATCGGCGAGGCGTTGAACCTGTCCGCGCTGACAGTGAAAAGCCACCTGTCCCGGATCGGGCGCAAGCTCGGTACCGGTGATCGGGCGCAGATGGTCGCTCTCGCGATGCGCGCGGGGGTCATCCGCTGACCGAGACCACTCCGGTTCCCTTGCTGGCGCCGGCCGCCGGGGTGCCACCGGTCGTCGCCTCCGCAAGGGCCTTGCATGAGGCAGTCGCCGCGTTGCGGGGTGGCACCGGCCCGCTAGCCGTCGACACCGAACGGGCCTCGGGCTACCGCTACTGGCAGCGCGCCTACCTGATACAGCTGCGTCGAGAAGGCGCCGGAACGGTACTCATCGACCCGATCGAGCTTGATCACCTCTGCGGGCTGGCCGAGGTACTCAACCCGCTGGAATGGGTGCTGCACGCCGCGTCCCAGGACCTGCCGTGCCTCGCCGAACTGGGGTTGGCACCCGCTGCGGTGTTCGACACCGAATTGGCCGCTCGGCTGGCCGGTCTCGAACGCGTTGGCCTGGCAGCACTGGTCGAGGAACTGCTGGGCTACCAGCTGTTGAAGGGCCACGGCGCCGCCGACTG
>JBHELN010000360.1:0-9275 GCA_046263115.1 Pseudonocardiaceae bacterium
GCGGGCTGCTCAAACAGCCCGCCCAGCTCGCCGCGGCGCAACAGCGGGCGCTGACCCATATCAGTTCGCTGGATTTGGATGCCGAGATCGCCGCGTTACCCGCGTTGCCCCGGCACTACGGCGCCCGGCGACTGGCCGCGCCGGACGCCATCTTTGCGCACGCCGCCACCGCCGCCGTTGCCCAGCAGGTCGGTGCCGTCCTACTGCTCGACGGTGTTGTCGAGCAGCCGGTCGAGCGACTGGCGGCGCGCATCACCGAGCGGGTGGCCGCCCTGCCGATGCTGCACCGACGGCTGGACCTGCGCCCGCACCGGCAGCCTCGCTGGCTTCCCGCCGACGACATCGAGCCCCACGCGCACCTGCGCGCCCGGACAGTCGGCGCGGGCAGCGCAGCCGCCGGAATGCCCTTCACCGCAGCAGTGCGCGAGTTCTTCTCCACCCCAGTGCCGGTGGACCGCCCCCCGTGGCAACTCGAAGTGATCCACGACACCGATACTGCTCGCAGCGCCCTGCTAGCCAAGATGCACCACACCCTCGGTGACGGTCTGGCCGTCACCGCCACCCTGATCGCGCTGCTGTCCGACAGCACGCCCCCCCGCAGTGAGCGGGCTCAACGGGGTTATTCGGGCCTCGTTTACCCCGCTGAGCCCGCTCAATGCGAAGCGACACCGTGGAAGGAGCGGATCAGCCGCGGAGCGCGCGTGATCCGCGGAGTGGTGAGCTTGGCCAAAGCAGGGGCGGCGCCGCCGGGAGGACCAGTGGGGCCGAGCACGGCAGGGCGCGAGTACGCGATGGTGGCGTTGCCCGCGGTCACGGTGCGCTCCACCGCCCGGCAGCACGGGGTGGGCACGACCGCGCTGCTGCTGACCCTGGTCAGTGAAGCGTTGCATCGGATGGACCCGGCGGGTACCGCGGTGCGCGATCGGCTCCGGGCGATGGTGCCGCAGACTACCCAAGCGCTGCGCAGAGCCGGCTCCGGCGACCGTTTTTACCAAGGCAACCACACCGCAGCGGTCGCGCTGGACCTACCGGTCGGGCCGATGCCACTAGCCTGGCGGCTGGTCGCGGTCGCGGCCGAGCTGGGCAGGCAAGAGCGCGCCGATCAGCCGGTGGCGGCCCAGGCGGTGGTCCGCGCTCTGGGCCGGTTGCCTGCCCCGCTGCACGCGCGGCTGGTACGCATGATGTACGGGCGCCGGTGTTTCACCCTCATCACCTCGGTGTTGCCGGGGCCCCGAAAGGCGCATTATGTGTGGGGGGTCCGGGTCAGGTCGGTCTTCCCGGTGCTGCCGCTTGCCGACGGCGTCGGGTTGGCGGTCGGTTTTCTGGCGTGGGGAGACATGATCGGTGTTGGGGTGACCACGGACACCGGGCTGGTTCGCAGCGCGGACCGGTTCGCTGATGCGCTGCATCAAGCCTTCGATGACTTGGCGTCGAATCCACGGGATGCCCACGGGGCGCCCACGACAGCGCGGGAGTGAGTCGTGTCGCAGTCGACGTCGACGCTGTTCTTCGTCGCGGTGCCGGCCGCGGTGGCCGGGGCGGCCAGCTTCGGGCTGGCCAGCGCAGTCCAGCAGCGCGCCACCAAGGAGGTACCGACCACCGGAACTCTCGACCCGCGGCTGCTGCTGGAACTGGTCCGGCGTCCAGTGTGGGTACTGGGGATCGGGGCCGTCATCGTGGGCCTGAGCCTGCAGCTGGTCGCGCTCGCCTACGGCCCGCTGGTGCTGGTGCAGCCGCTGCTGGTGACCGGCGTGCTCTTCGGTGCGGTGTTCTCCGCAGTACTGACCCATCGCCGGGTGGACCGCTTGGTCGTGCTCGGCTCGCTGGGAGCCGTCGCCGGGCTGTCGGCCTTCCTGGTACTGGCCCGGCCAACCGGCGGCTCCACCCAACTCGAACAAGACGGCTGGGCGCTGCTGCCACTGGCCGTCGCGCTGGCTGCCACCGTACTGATCTGTCTCACCCTGGCCAGCCGGTATGACGGGCCCGTGCAGGTTGGCGCGTTGGCGACGGCCACCGGTGTGTTCTACGGCCTGACCGCGGGGCTGATGAAGGTGGTCACCAGCCAGTTCCGGTCCGGTGGTTTCCCCGAAATCTTCACGCACCCAGTGTTCTACGTGGTGTGCGCTATCGGCCCGCTGGGATTCCTGCTGAGCCAGAACACCTTCCAACACGGCACCCTGATCGCTCCGGCGCTGGCCATCATCACGATCGTGGATCCGCTGGTCGGCGTCGCGATCGGAGTGAGCTGGCTGGGGGAGCAGGTGAACAGCTCGCCCGCCGTACTCGCCGGTGAACTGATCGCGGTGCTGGTCATTATGAGCAGTGTCGGGCTGCTGGCCCACCGCGGCACGCAGCTGCGCCGCGAGCTGGAACGGGCGCCGCAGCCCGGAGCTGGTCCGGCAGTCTGGGGATGATCACCGACTGCAACGCGCTGATCACCGGTGGATCTTCGGGCATCGGCGCAGCCGTCGCCGACGGGCTCGCCGCAGCCGGTTGCCGCCTGCTGGTGCTCGGCCGAAACCGCGACCGGCTGGATGCAGTGGCGCGCCGTACCGGTGCGCGCGCCGTGGTGGCGGACCTGTGCACCTCAGAGGGCCTGGCACGGGCGGCGGAGGTGGCTGCGAATGTCGATCTACTGGTGAACTCGGCGGGGCTCGGCTGGGCGGGGGACCTGGTTGCGATGGCGGAGCCGGACATCGACGCACTGGTCGCGCTGAATCTGACCGCCCCGATGCGGCTCACCCGCGCCGCGCTGCCCGGAATGCGGCAGCGGGGACGGGGCCAGCTGGTGTACGTGTCGTCCATCGCTGCGGTGGGCGTCGGAGGGGAATCTGTCTATGCCGCGACGAAGGCGGGGTTGCGGGCATTCGCCGACAGCGTCCGTCTCGAGGTGGCGGGCGAGGGGATCGGCGTCACGACGTTGCTACCTGGCGCGGTGCGCACGCCGTTCTTCGACCACCGCGGGCTGCCCTACGAACGGCGGTTCCCCCGCCAACTTGACGCTGCGGAAGTGGCATCGGCCCTGCTCGGGGCACTCAACCGGGGAGACCCGGAGGTTTTCGTGCCGCGCTGGCTCACCGTGGCCGCACGGGTTCGGGGCGCGACGCCTGAACTATTCCACCGTCTGGCGCAGCGGTTCGGCTGAGTGCCGGGATCCCGACGCGGTCAGACCGCAGCCGCCGGACCGAACCGCAACCGGATGCCCTCACCACGCAGCTCACGCCGGAACCACAGCAGCGACACCGCCGCCGCGACCGCCACCAAGCTGAATGACCCGGCAGTGGTGACCATGAGGAAGTTGCCGAGCGTGGCGCGAGCGAGCACCCACAGCGTCGCCGCGCCGTTGGTCAGGAACACCAGCGCCCACAGCAGCGACACTCGCCGGAAGAACCGCTGCACTCGGACGTTGCTGGTAAGAGCCACCGGGAAAGCGCAGAAGTCGTCGGCCAACCGGGCGATCAGCGGTCGGCGCAGCCCTAAGGTGGCCAGCAGCACGAACGCGATCACGAAGTTCTGCAGGGTGGGCTGCAGGAAGTACAGGAACACGCTTCCGGTGGCATATCCGATGGCGGTGCGGATCACGAGTAGCCCGGTGGTAAGCCACAGCACGGCAGGGATCGGTGCGCGGGTCAGCAGCCGACACAGCAGCACGCCGAGTGCCCAGCTCAAGGCGGCGACCAGGCCACCGGTCAGGTTAGTCAGGGTCAGCATCAACCAGAACAAACCCAGCGGGGCCAGCACGGTCTCGAACAGGTGCCGGGCCGCCTGCCGCAACCGAACCGATAGCTCGCCGAGATGGATGACCTGTGCTCGTGGATTCATCGCGGAGGAGGGTATCTGGCTGGCCGAAGCGCCGCGAATCCGGTACCGGATTCGCGGGTCCCTCCGCGCCGACCCGCCCGCTTCACCAGCCACCGGATGCCGCCCGCCGTGAAGGCAGAGCCGGCTGCGCAGGTCCGGTTGTCGGATGAAGACGCTCGCGAGCGATGGTTTTGCCGCGATCGACCGGAGGTACCCCAACCGAAGCCGCGAAGCGCGCGACCGGCCGCCTGCCCTCGTGTCGCCGAGCTTGACATGAGCGCGGTCTGTCGGCGCCACAACAGCTGTGTGATCGAACTCAGTAGGCGACATCGGTGCAACCGCTGATTCTCGGAGGGTGGGTGTGTCACAGCAGGATAACCGGCGCCCCAGGAGGACCCGGGAAGATTACGAACGCGGGCTGCCCGACTATCACGACCCGACGGCGGGATTGGGTGGCGCCGCCCCGACCTACAGTGCACTGACCCTGCGCGCTGTGCTGGCCGGTTTCGGGGTGGTGTTCTGTACAGGCGGCGCGGTGTTGCTGATCATCGCCGGGGTGACGGCTCTGGGCGTGGCGCTGGCGGTACTCGCCGCGGTGGCGCTGGTGGACTTGGCCTGGGTGATCCATCGCAAACGACGCGGCGAGCCCGGCTGAGCCGCGGGCTGGCGGCTTCGGTCAATCCCGGGCCATGTCGTAGAAACGGCTGTAGTGCAGCTGGTGGGCGACGGTCACGGTGGCGGTCGGCCCGTTGCGGTGCTTGGCCAGGATCAGGTCCGCCTCACCGGCCCGTGGATCGTCTCGCTCCCATGCATCCGGCCGGTGTATCAGCATCACCATGTCCGCATCCTGCTCTAGACTGCCCGATTCGCGAAGGTCAGCAAGCATCGGCTTCTTGTCGGTGCGCTGCTCTGGACCACGGTTGAGCTGGGAAATCGTGACCACGGGAACTTCGAGTTCCTTGGCCAGCAGCTTCAGGTGTCTGGAGAATTCGCTGACTTCCTGCTGGCGGGACTCGACCTTCTTACCCGAGGTCATCAGCTGCATGTAATCCACGACGATGAGACGCAAGTCGTGACGCTGCTTGAGCCGCCGCGCCTTGGCACGAATTTCCATCATGGTCATGTTCGGCGAGTCGTCGATGAACAGCGGAGCCTCGCTGATCTCACCCATCCGCCGGGCCAGCCGGGTCCAGTCGTCGTCGCTCATCCGGCCGGACCGCATATCGGCCAGCCGGATCTTGGCCTCGGCCGAGAGCAACCGCATGACGATCTCGGTGCGGCTCATCTCCAGTGAAAAGATCACACTGGTCATGCCGTGAGTGACTGAGCACGACCGCGCAAGATCCAACCCCAAGGTTGAATTATGAGTCGGAATCATCGATTCCCCGGCGAGGTACAGATGTTCGGCGTTGTCCACTTGCACGCATCGGACGGGTACGGAGGGGACTTTCCGCACTTCAACGATGTAGCGCAGACTCAACCGGGCCGGCGAATACCGCCGACTTTCTTTGTGAGCCAGCCGCTTGCACTCCAGCCCGAACACATCGTCGTCCGTGTTGAAGATCAGGGTATAAGCTATGGCCGCTGGCTGAGCCGCCAAGTCAATTGCGGACCGTTCGGTACACCCCGGAATCTGCTCGGTGGTGATTTCGCAGCAGTAACCCAGACCGACGACGAGTTCACGGACGTCGTGGGCGAGCCGGGCGGAGGTGACGCAGAACTGCACTGATCCGGTGGGTGCGACCGTGCCATTGGTGTCGAGCAGACCAGCCAGCAGAGCCCGCCGCTGCACCCGGGAGGCTCGCAGGTATGCAGGCGGGATGTGCTGGTAGCCCAGTAGCCCGAGCATACGCAGTCTCGCCTGGACAGTCCTAGGGCAGTCTGGGCATGACTGGCACTGGATCGGGCCGCACCAGGGGCCGCCACAATCAGCCCATAATGCCTCCGCGTCAACGTAAGTTGCGATCTCAGGGTCAGCGTTGGTGAAATTCGCTGCGTGGCCGGATCCTTCACCGAGCCATACACCGAGCGAGTAGGGTGGAATGAGCAATTCCTGCTCGGGCAATTCAAGTGGCCGGCAGTTGGCCACCGAGTGATTGAGCCTGTGACTAGCGGTGCCACATCTGAGCGTCGCCGCGATCTCCTCGGTGGTGCGCACCTCGGCGCAAGTTCGCTGATCGCGGTAGCGGTCGTAGCCAGTCGCGGCTTGCTGCGCTGAACGACGCGAAGCACGAGTCTCGGTAAGCCATTGATGATTTCCGTCAGCCACGATGACTGTGCCGTCGGAGAACTCGACCTCATAACAAGGTCTTCCGTACATCACATCAGTCGCCGCCAGCACCGTTGTGGGACGCCCGTCCGCACCCAGTAATCTCTCACCAACCGCGACAGCGCCCATTGTCGTCCAACCGGTCGGGGTCGGGAGTGGCGTATCCAAGGCGAGTGCCTTCCCGATACCAGGTCGCGCCGCGATGATCACCATCTGGCCGGGATGCAACCCGTTGGTCACCGCGTCGAGGTCGGTGAAGCCAGTCGGGACGCCGGCGGATGCCCCACCTCGGGACGCAATCGCGTCGATCTCGTCCATGGTGGGCTGGAGCAACTCCTCCAGCGCGACGTAGTCCTCGCTCATCCGCCGTTCGGTGACCTCATAGACGGCAGCCTGCGCGCGGTCCACCACCTCGTCTACGTCAGCGCCGTCGGCACCGTGGTAGCCCAGCTGCACGATTCGAGTACCGGCCTCCACGAGCCGTCGCAGCACCGCCTTGCCCGCGACGATCTCGGCGTAGTAGCCGGCGTTGGCCGCAGTCGGCACGGTGGAGATCAGGGTATGCAGGTACGGCGCCCCGCCGACGCGGAGCAACTCGCCGCGGCGTTCCAGCTCAGCGGAGACGGTGACCGGGTCCGCCGGCTCACCACGCCCGTACAGATCCAGGATGCAGTCGAACACGGCCTGATGAGCGGGCCGGTAGAAATCTCCTGTCCGCATCACCTCGACGACGTTGGCGATGGCGTCCTTGGACAGCAGCATCCCGCCGAGGACAGATTGCTCAGCCGTGATGTCCTGCGGCGGCTGCCGGTCGAAGGCCTGCCCGCCGTTGTCCAAGCGGACACCACGGTCGTCCCCAGCGCCACCCTTGGGTCCCTCCCCTTTTCCCATACGCCCGACGTTCATCGAACGCTTGTTCTACCCGATGACACCGACAGAGTGCGATCAGGCAGGCAGCGCGAAACCGTCCGGTCAGGCGTGCCGGGCGAGGTTAGGGCGGTGGCGAATCGTTGAGCAAGCAGGTGCGGGGCTGCCTGGGGACAGCCTGGGGACGCCGTCCGGACCGGATGTTCACGCCTGCCTATGTAGGGATAGACGCTTGGGGACAGCCTGGGGAGACCTAGCCGAGATCGTTTTATTTCAGCTGGCCAGGCGCCTGCCAATGGCTGTGGACAAGTTTTTTCGGCATCGCGCGGCGTGTCCGTATCGAGCGCATTGTTGCGGCGTGTCGGCACCGCTGCCGGCTGGCAACCGTCGTGACCCATCGGCAGCGGTCTGGAGCGATCGATCGCCTCGCCCGATGTGGCGACCAACTGACGCCTACTACCGCGCTGCGACGCGCAAGGATGCGACGCGCAAGGTGCATGCCGGGATCATCGTTGGGAGACCTAGCCGCGGATGAGGGCTGTTGCCTCATCGCCGGCGCGCCGTGAACTCGACGCAACCGGTATACGTATGGCCTTGGGTTTAGGGAGTCCGAGGCAGGGTCGATGGCGTCTAGTTCACGGCGCAAGTAGGGGACAGCCAGCCCGCGATGACCGCTCGGGCACTCCGGTGGCCGGCGGCAGGCCGACAGCCGGCCCGACCGGCGGTAATCCGGTAGCCGGCTCCCGCGGCTGGCCAGCAAAGGCCCCGCCTGCGGAAGCCGGCCTGCCCAGCCGGCCGCAGTGCGATAGCCCGCTCAGCCGGCGGTAGAGACCTCGAAGGGCACGGTGACCGAGACTTCCGGGTGGAGCCGGACGGTGACCTGGTAGGTGCCGGTGGATTTGATATGGCCACCGAGGTCGACGGCCCGCTTGTCCAGCAGGGGACCACCGGCGGAGCGAACCGCATCCACCACATCAGCCGCGGTGACCGAGCCGAAAAGCTTGCCGCCGGACCTGGCGGCCTTCGCTGTCATCGACACGGTGCCCAGCTTCGACAGCGCGCCGGCGATTTCCCGCGCGTGGTCGAGATCCCGGACCTGCCGAGCCTGCTGGGCCCGACGGATGCTGGCTACTTGCTTCTCCGCGCCCTTGGTAGCCAGGATGGCCAACCGCCGGGGCAACAGGTAGTTGCGGGCGTAGCCGTCCTTGACCTGCACCAGATCGCCGGGTCCGCCGAGTTGGGGGACGTCAGCCGTGAGAATGATCTTCACGTGGTCGTCTCCTCGTGATCAGCGTGCGGTCGAGGTGTAAGGCAGCAGCGCGACCTCACGGGCGTTCTTCACCGCGATCGCGACGTCCCGCTGATGCTGGCTGCAGTTACCGGTGACCCGGCGAGCCCGGATCTTGCCGCGGTCGGAGATGTACTTGCGCAGCAGTCCGGTGTCCTTGTAGTCGATGGGTGAACCCTTGTCCTTGCAGAAGACGCAAATCTTCTTCTTCGGCTTGCGTACTGGCGGCTTGGCCATAACTGTGCTGCTCCTGGGTGGCTACGAGGTGATCTACTACAAAGCTAGCGATGAAGGCGCGGGGTTTAAAACGGTGGCTCGTCGTCGTAACCACCGGCGCCGTTTCCGGATCCGGCCGGGGCACCGGCCTGAGGTGCCGAACTCCACGGGTCATCGGCAGTCCCGCCGGAGGAGCCATAGCCCCCGCTGCCGGACGCGCTGCTTTGCCGGGTAGCCCTGTTGACCTTCGCGGTGGCGTAGCGCAATGAAGGACCGACCTCGTCGACCTCCATCTCCATCACGGTGCGCTTCTCACCTTCGCGGGTCTCGAAAGAGCGCTGACGCAACCGTCCGCTAACGATCACTCGCATGCCACGGGTGAGCGACTCAGCGGTGTTCTCGGCCGCTTGCCGCCAGATGTTGCACCGCAAAAACAGTGCCTCGCCGTCTTTCCACTCGCCACTTTGGCGATCGAAAGTGCGCGGCGTGGAGGCCACCGTGAAGTTGGCCACCGCTGCGCCGGAGGGGGTGAACCGCAGCTCCGGGTCAGCGGTCAGGTTTCCGACCACCGTGATAACGGTTTCGCCTGCCACGTCAGCCCTTCCTCGTTTCCCGCCGCAACACCTTGGTGCGCAGCACCGACTCGCTGAGCGAGAGTTGCCGGTCGAGCTCCGCTACCGTGGCGGGGGTGCAAGACATGTCGAGCACCGCGTAGATGCCCTCGGTGTGCTTGTTGATCTCATAGGACAGCCGGCGCTTGCCCCAGACGTCAACCTTCTCGATCCTGCCGCCCTGCGTCTTCACCACGCTGAGGAACTGGTCCAGCGACGGTGC
>JBHELN010000361.1:0-19394 GCA_046263115.1 Pseudonocardiaceae bacterium
ACGGTGTGGATCCCGACCGCGGGGGTACGGAATGGCAGCCCGGCGATCTGCGCGGAGGTGGACACCTCCGGCTGGCCGTCCCTGATCAGGCACACATCGGTGGAAGTGCCGCCCATGTCGAAGGCGATCGCGTCTTTGAAGCCGGCGCAGCGGGCCACCGCACCGGCCGCGACGACGCCCGCGGCGGGTCCGGACAGCAATGTGTGCGCCGGGGCCGCGGCCGCGAATGCGATGCCGGCGGTGCCGCCGCCGGAGGTCATCACGGTGATCGTCGGATCGGGCAGCCGGGTGGTCAGGTTGGACAGGTAGCGGCGCATCACGGGTTCGACGGCGGCGTTGAGCACGCACGTCGAGGCCCGCTCGTACTCGCGGAACTCTGGCAGCAGCGCGCTGGACCGGGTGATCGGCGCCTCCAGCAGCTGGGCCAACGCGTCGCACAACCGCCGCTCGTGGGCGTCACCGGCGTAGCTGAACAACAGGCTCACCGCCACCGACTCGGGCTCCAGCCGCTGCACCTGGCGCACCACCCGGTCGATCTCCTCGTCGGTCAGCGGGATCACCGCTTGGCCGTCCGGGCCGGTCCGTTCGGCCACGGTCACCACCCGATCGTGCGGCACCAGCGGCTCGGGGCGGGTGACGCTCAGGTCGTAGAGCGCCGGCCGGTTCTGCCGGGCGATCTGCAGCACGTCGGCGAACCCGTCGGTGGTCACCAAGACCGTCCGGGCGATCTTGCGCTCCAGCACCGCGTTGGTAGCCGTGGTGGTGCCGTGCGGCAGCAACCGCAGCACCGCGTCGGGCAGGGCCTGGGCGACCCCGCGCTGCACACCGACGGCCTGGTTGTCCGGCGTGGTGGGCACCTTCACCGCCCGCGGCCGCAATCCCTCCGCATGCACCACCACATCAGTGAACGTCCCCCCCACGTCGACCCCCGCACATCCCATCCCGGCAGTCTCCCTCCATCCCCGGCACGGAGCCATATCGGGGTTTTCGGGGCCTTCTGGGCCCGGTATGTCTCCATGTCGGCAGCGATGTGCGCGTGTCTGATTGAGTACAGAACGTTAGAAGCGTTACGGAGAGTTAATCTGGGGGCGATGACAACGGTCTCCCGCGCCCTGCCAGTCCGGTCCGCCGGACTGCTAGGTGCCGCGCTGGTCGCTGCCGGCATGATCACCACGGGCGTCGCCTCCGCAGGGCCGCCGTGCAGCTACACGATCGACAATCTGGAACAGGCGCGCTCCGCGATCACCGCTGCCGCCCCGGGAGACACGCTGTGCTTCGCCGGCGTCGACCTCGCGGACATCGATTTGACCATGGCCCGCTCCGGTACCGCCGATGCGCCGATCACCATGGTCTCCGATGGGCAGACCACCATCCACCAACTTCACATCATGGCCGACCACATCCTCCTGCAGGGCTTCACGATCGTCGGCGGCGGCGAGTTGCTGCTGGAAGGAACCGGCATCGTGGCACAGAAGAACACGGTTCGAGACACCGTGCGGGGTGGGATCATCTGCGCCTCGTGCACCGATTCCACGATCGAATCCAATACCGTGACCCATGCCACCACGACCGGCATCGCCATCAGCGGGCAACGGATCACCGTGCGCGAGAATCTTGTGACCGCCACGGTGCCGGCTGATGACGGTGATGCGGATGGAGTGCGTTTTTTCGGCAACGGCCACCGCATCCTCAGCAACGTGATCCAGAACATCCCGGCCATCGGTGCGGCCCATCCTGATTGCTTCGAGACCTTCGACACCGGCCACCCGGCCACCTTCGACGTCGAGATCGTCGGTAACGTCTGCCACCACGTCGCGGAGAACTGCCTGGTCGCCACCGGCGACGAGCGCGGCAACGGGGATGCTCCGCCGGGAGCCAGGTCGATCACCTTCATCGGCAATACCTGTGCCACCGAGGGCGAGCAAGGTGTGTATCTGCGCCGCTGGGCAGAGGTCGACGTGCGCAAGAACACCTTCGCCGGCCCGAACCTCAAGCGGGGCATCCTGATTTCCGCTGGTTCCACCGGGTGCACCGCGAGAGACAACACCGTGTCCGGCAACGTCCCCGCCGTGCAGATCGACGATTCTTCCCGGCCGGGATTCAACAGCCCGTTCTGACGCCCGGTACGTTGGCTCCCACCTTGCTGCGACAGTCCCGGGAGCCGCGAACTCGTCATGTCGTTGGATCAGAGCCTGCTGCGGGTAACTGCCTGGAAGCGCCCGGTGCGCCTGATCGCCACCGGGGGCGGCACCGGGGGGCACACCTACCCGGCGATCACCACCATCCGGGCCACCCGGGAACTGCTGCAGGGTGCCGGGGTGGCGCTCGACGTGCTGTATGTCGGCTCGGCGGGTGGGCTGGAGGCGCGTGTCGCCGAGCAGGAGCAGTTGCCCTTCCATGCGGTGTCCACCGGTAAGTTGAGGCGCTCCGCCAACCCGCTACGGATGATCTCCAGTCAAAACCTGCGCGACAGTGGACGGCTGGCTCGCGGGCTGGTCGAGGCCCGCCGGGTGGTGCGCGCGTTCCAGCCCGACGTGGTGCTGTCCACTGGTGGCTATGTGGCGGTTCCGGTCGGGCTGGCCGCGGCGACGGTCGATGCTCCGCTGCTGGTGCACGAGCAGACCACCAGGCTGGGCTTGGCGAACCGGATCATGCTGCGCCGGGCGACCGCGATCGCGCTGTCCTCGCCCACCTCGGTGGAACTCCTGCCGGCCGCGGTGCGATCGCGGGCCGTGGTCACCGGCAACCCGATCCGGGTTGAATTGCTGGGCGGCGACGCCGACCGGGGGGTCAAGGCGCTGGGTTGGACCGGTTGGGACGCCGGCCTGCCCACCGTCTACGTCACCGGTGGTGCGCAGGGCAGCGTTCAGATCAACCGTCTCGTCGAGGCGGTGCTCGAATGGCTGCTGCAGCGGGCGAACGTGGTGCACCAATGCGGCGCGAGCTCGCTGGCGCAGTTGCAGCGCCGCGCTGAGCAGCTGCCGGCCGAGCTGGCCGGCCGTTACCGGGTCATCGAGTTCGTCGGCGCCGAGTTACCGGATGTGCAGGCGCTCGCCGATGTGGTGGTGTCCCGCTCGGGGGCTGGCACGCTGGCCGAGCTCACTGCGTTGGGCAAGCCCTCGGTGCTCATCCCGCTGGTCCCGACCGGGGGTAACGAGCAGGAGCACAACGCGCGTTACCTGCAGCAAGCCGGTGCAGCCCGGGCCCTACTCGGCAGACCTCCCACCCCCGCGGATCTCACTGACGCCCTCGACGGCCTGATCGCCGATCCCACGGTGCGGGCCGGCATGGCTGCCCAGGCGGCGCAGCTGGGCCGCCCGCAGGCCGCCCACGACCTCGCCACCGTTCTGCTCAGCCTGGCAGCGCGCCGCTAAGCAGTCTCATGGATGCTTCAGCACATTTGTCATCCGCTGTGGCCCGGCACCCCCGTCGCTAGTACGGGCGACGGAGGTACCGGGAGGCTGGTCAGTGAAATTCGCCGGCGCGAAGGCCGGCGGTGAATGCAGCCCACGCGGATGGACTGAAGGTCAGAACTGGGCCGGCGACATCCTTGCTGTCCCGGACGGCGCGGTGCCCGCTGGGGAGATCGGCGACCTCCACGCAGTTGCCGGCGGCGGTGCTGCGGGAAGACTTCCGGTATGTCGCGCCGGCCAGAGCCGCCCGCGGCGCGACGCCCTTGTCGGTCATGGTCACAACTCCTTAATCACAGTGTCGATCATGTCGAGGGACTCCCTCGGTGGGAGTGCCTGGGCCTGTACGGAAGCGAAGGCGTGCACATATTGGCGGACGATGCCGTCGCGTTCGTAGACGGTGAAACTGGTCTCTCCATCGACGTAGACGGCCTCGGCATCGTACTCGTCGGGCCACTGGATAATGACGAAGGAAGCCCCGAGCGCGGCGTGTGCGTCCGCGGTGAAGGGCACCACCTGGACGGTGACGTCGCACTCCTGGGTGGCCCTGGTGATATGGCGCAGCTGGTCGCGCAACACATCCGGGCCGCCGACCTGCTGGCGGATCGCCGCCTCCGACAAGATGGCGGTGAAGCGCATCCCATCGGTGAGTCGCCGCTGGCGGCGCATCCGCAGCTCGAGGTAGCGGTCGATGTCGGCCACCCGGATGTGCATGGAGCCCGCGGTCATGATCCGCTCCGCGTAGTCGCGGGTCTGCAGCAAGCCGGGGATCACGTGCCCCTCATAGCTGCGAATCCAGGACGCTTCCACTTCGAGCTCGATGAGCATCTCCACCGGCTCGCTGAGAATGTCGCCGTAGTCCTGCCACCAGCCGGGTTCGGCACAACCGCGGCGCAGTTCGTCGAGCATGCCGGCATCGCTGTCGGGAATAGCGAGCACGTCGACCAGGCGAGCCAGCGCGGCTGCGGTGATCTTCGTCCGTCCGGTCTCGATCCGGGACAAGTGCGGCTGGCCCACGCCGAGCTCGGCGGCCAGCGCGGTGCCCGACAGGCCGCGCTCAGTGCGGTAGCGGCTCAGCCGCGCGCCGAGTCGCCGGCTCCGCACGGTCGGGCGCATGACCGCCTCCCTCGCGCCGCTGGGAACGGGCGGTGGCGGCGGGCGCGGTCTTGCGGCGTGCTCGCGGTCACCCAATGAGTGGACTTCATGCCAAGCATAATGCATGGCAGTATTCGTAGCGAACAGTATTGATCTCCGCCGCTAACTGTAACGTCCAGTCGGTGCATCTCGGCCCCCCGCGCCGGAGTGCTCCAGCTGCACTAAAGACTGACGGCGGCCTTTGGCCGTGTTCACCCACTATCCGGCCAGGCCGCCGTCGCCACCGCGGCGGGCAGCGCACCAATAATCGAGACCCAGAGCCACGGCCAGTACCGTGGCGATGGCCACGCAGTAACCGCCGACGGTGTCGGTGAGGTAATGCACGTGCTGGGCGACTAGGGACATCGCGACGCCGACCGCTACCGCAACCGCGGCGACGGCCGCGACGATGCGTAGCGTGAGACTTCGTGGCCACTGGGCGCTACCGATGAGAACAGCGGCGGCAATGGCCACCGCGGCTACCGCGGTGGTGTGGCCGCTTGGGAAACTCAGCTGCCCGAACCGCAACCGTCCGATGAGCGGCTTGAGGATCAGCTCGGTGACCGTGACTGCGGTAAGCGTCCCGACGATGGCGAGCAGCACCCCCGACCATCGCCGTGCCACGGCAGCAGCACCGGCCACGGCGGCGACGAGAATCGCCGTCTGTGCCGGGTCCCCCAGGTTGGCCAGAACATAGGTGATGGGTCGACCTCGGCGCAGCCGGTTGCTGATCACCGCATCCAGGATGCGGTCCACACGTCCCGGCATGTCCTGATCGGCATAGCGCATCCCTAGAGCGGCGATCACGATAATTGCCAGCACGATGACGGCTACCGCGGGGCCGCGCATGCGCCGCCCCAGCAGGGGCCGGTAACCACTCGAATCGGACCGCACGGTAGGGAGTATCTCCGCCCACCCGTCCGGCCGCCCCCGCTGACCCAAAGAAAATAGAACGAACAGGGTCGTTCAGGATCCCCACTCGCCAACTCCGATCGCGGGCTTACCAGCGCGACCAAAGTTGGCGAATGGCGAATGTGTCGATCAGCTGGTTCCTGATTGTTGTGCCGGCGCGCTGGGCTGATCAGCGTTGGATTGGCCGGCGTTGGATTGGCCGGCGGTGGATTGACCGGCGGTGGCCTGGCCGGCGCCGGCCTGGTCGGCGCTGGATTGATCAGCTCGGCCGGCCTGCACCGGGATGCGCTGGCGGGTGCCTGTGGAAACCTTGGGCAACCGCAACCGCAGGACGCCGTTTTCGAGGTTGGCCGCGCAGGACTCGCTGCGCACCTCGCCGGGCAGCGTGAGCCGGTAATCGAAGCGACCGGTCCGGCGAGCCTGCTGCTGTTCGCCTTCGCCTTGTTCGGTGGTGCCGTACTCACCGCCGATCCGCAAGTCCTTACCCTGCAAATCGATCGTGACGTCGTCGGGACGCACGCCAGGCAGATCTGCCTCGACCAGGTACGCGTCTTCCGTCTCCTGGATGTCTACCGGTGGGGACCAGGAGTGCACGCTGATCCTGGCCACATCGGGAAACGCGTTGGTCAGCATCCGGCTCATCTGGTCGAACAGGTCATCAAACGGGACAAGACCGGCGAACGGGTCCCAACGGCGAGAGCTGTAACGTCCTCCCCGCATCGGCAGTGTCATCTCGTATCTCCTTCTGCGAACTCAACTCAGTGGTGTTGGACGGGTTCGGTGCCGAGCAGGTCGGCATACTCGTCAGGTAGCTGGGTGCGGTCAGGTGGTCGTATTCATGTGGAGCCCGACCTGAGTGCAGCGAGCGGGGCGCGGGCGTGCCGGCGAGCCTGCTGCGGCGTGCCGCGATCTCCTTCGCCTGGCGTGCATAACGGAGGGGTACCCGGCCTGGAGGCGCCAAACGCCATCCACTTGACAATTGAGCCGGTGTGTGGTGGGCGCCACGGCGCATCTGAGTTGCCCCGGTTACCCGCCGGTAATATGGTGTGGTTACCGGCGGGTAGCTAGCGGGACTACCGCGGCCAATGGTTCGGGAGCGAGGACATGGGCCACTACAAGAGCAATCTCCGTGATCTGGAGTTCACCCTGTTCGAGATGCTCCGGGTGCAAGACCGGATGGGTGTCGGCCCCTTCGCCGAGATGGACCCCGAGACTGCGCGCCACGTGCTCGCTGAAGTCGACCGGCTGGCCCGCGGGCCGCTGGCGGACTCCTTCGTCGAGTCCGACCGTCACCCGCCGATCTTCGATCCCGAGACGCACTCGGTGGTGGTGCCGGAGCCGTTCAAGCAGTCCTACCGGGCGTTGTGGGACGGTGAGTGGTATCGCGTTGATCTGCCCACCGACTTGGGCGGTTATGGTGCGCCGGCCACGTTGCGCTGGGCTGCCTCGGAGCTGATGCTCGGTGCCAACCCAGCGGTGTTCATGTACATGAGCGGCCCAAGCATGGCCGTCGTGGTGCACCGCAACGGCACCGAAGAGCAGCAACGCTGGGCTGAGCTGATGATCGACAAGGGTTGGTGCGCCACGATGGTGCTCACCGAGCCCGACGCCGGGTCCGACGTGGGAGCCGGTCGCACCAAGGCGATCCAGCAACCCGACGGCTCGTGGCACATCGAAGGGGTGAAGCGCTTCATCACCTCGGCCGAACACGACGTGACCGACAACATCGTGCATCTGGTGCTCGCCAGGCCGGAGGGTCCCGGCATCACCCCGGTTCCGGGAACCAAGGGCCTGTCGTTGTTCCTGGTATCGAAGTACCACTTCGATCCCGAAACCGGCGAGCTGGGCGATCGTAACGGTGTGTTCGCGACCGGTGTGGAGCACAAGATGGGCCTCAAGGCCTCCGCAACGTGCGAGCTCACGTTCGGTGCGCACGGCATCCCCGCGGTCGGATGGCTATTAGGCGATGTGCACCACGGCATCGCGCAGATGTTCCAGGTCATCGAGTATGCCCGGATGATGGTCGGCACCAAGGCGATCGCGACGCTGTCCAGTGGTTACCTCAACGCGCTCGAGTACGCCAAGCAGCGGGTGCAGGGCGCCGATATCACGCAAATGCATGACAAGACCGCGCCGCGGGTGACGATCACGCACCATCCCGACGTACGGCGGATGCTCATGCTGCAGAAGTGCTACGCCGAGGGTCTGCGCGCGCTGTACCTTTACACCGCCAGCTACCAGGACACGGTCGAGCTGGGTGGTGATGACGCCGCGATGGCCGCGCGGGTCAACGACCTCCTGCTGCCGGTGGTCAAGGGGGTGGGTTCGGAGCGGGCGTACGAGATGCTCGCCCTGGCGCTGCAGACCCTGGGTGGGTCGGGCTTCCTGCAGGATTATCCGATCGAGCAGTACATACGCGACGCGAAGATCGACAGCTTGTACGAGGGCACCACGGCCATCCAGTCTCAGGACTTCTTCTTTCGCAAGATCGTGCGGGATCGCGGTCAGGCGATCGGTCACTTGAACAACGAGATCCAGACGTTCCTGGACGCCGGTAGTGCCGGCGGTGAACTCAAGGAAGAGCGGGCCTTGCTGGCCACCGCCCTGGGTGACCTGCAGGCGATGCTCAGCGCCATGATCGGATTCCTGACGTCGGCGCAGCAGGACCCGCGCAATGTCTACAAGGTCGGTCAGCAGGCCGTGCGCCTGCTGATGAGCACCGGCGACCTGCTGATCGGCTGGCTGCTACTGCGCCAGGCCGAGGTGGCTTTGGCCGCGCTGACCGGGGACATCTCTCCAAAGGACCGCCTGTTCTACCAGGGCAAGATCGCCGCGGCGACCTTCTTCGCCCGCAACGTCCTGCCCGAACTCACCACCCGCCGCCACCTCGTCGAAGCCACCGACAACAACCTCATGGACGTCCCCGAAGACGCCTTCTAACACATTCAGCGGGCTCAGCGGGGTAAAAAGCCGGTCGATAACCCCGCGCAGCCCGCTGAATGCGGGGGTTAGGGTTCGCAGCTCACGTGGGGAATGGGGTCGTACTTCACTGTGCGGGTGTGGCGGGAGAGTTCGGCGTGAGTCGTGCTGTCGCGGATGATCCGGGGGTCGGTGGTGGTGAAGCCGCGGGCACCTGGCGTGGCGCTGCACGGCTGGCCGTGGATCGTCTCGGGGGTGGGGTCGGTGTAGTCGGTGCGCGGGCCGGGAATCGACTCGACGTCGACCTGTTTGGTGCCCCAGAGCGTCACCGTGATCGAGGACGGGGTCCATACCGTCTGGATGAGGATGCCGGTGCGGGAGTCGTCGCGGAACTTGACGTCGATGGCGCCCTCGAAGACGGTGGCCTCCCGGGCCGCCGGGTAGCGGCTGATGTAGTAGCTGTGTTCCTTGTGCTCGACGTCGGTCATGCCGGCGAAGTACGTGGCGTTGTACAGGGTGGTGGCGAACTGGGAGATGCCGCCGCCGATGCCTCGGCTGGGCCGGCCGTGGTCGATGATGCCGGCATCGACGTATCCGGTGGCGGCGGTGCGCGGCCCGGTGTAGCCGTTGAGGCTGAAGGTCTCTCCCGGCCGCACGATCGCGCCGTTGACCTGCTCGGCGACCCGGCGGATGTTCTCGCCTGAGTCGGCGGCGAACCCACCAGTGGTGAAGGTGCTGACTTGGGTGGTGATGCCGAGCGCGTTGGCCTGCTCGGTGCTCAACGTCGGGGGCAGGGTGACGTAGCTGGCTGCCAGGGTGCGTTGCGCTCCGGAATGGTGCAGCACGTCCAGCAGCGGCAGCAGGCTGGCGGCCCAGTCGATGCCACGTCCCTCAACCGAGGGCAGCACCACCGGCGCGCCACCCTGGATCAGGATCTCGGCGTTCTTGGCTGGGCGCTGGGTGGATTCGAGCTGCGGGTTCAGCGCGGCGATCACCGTGGGATTGTCGATCGTGGTGGTCAGGCCGCCCCGGCTGTCCGGGGCGAACCGCAGCGCCGTCGCGATGACGTCGGGCTGGAGCACCGCGTCGTGGCCATCGCCGGTGACGGTAGCCGGTCCAGCCACCGCGGGTTCGACGACGTCGTGCAGCGCGGCCTGGATGCCTGCGGCTGTGGTGCGTACCGGCTGAGTCGTCACCGGGGCGTGTACCGTGCCGCCGCTGATCCACCGCGCATAGACGAGGTCGGTGGTGGCGGCGACGTCGAGGTGCTGGCCGGTGTGCGGTGCGACCGGTACCGGTTGGACGCCGGCGAAGCGGATGGTGCCCTCGACCGGCTCCCGGTCGGTCTGAGTGCGCAGCGCATGCACGGCGGTGCTGAGAGCGGCCCGGTTCTCGGCGGTGACCACGCCGACCTCCCGGGTCCGCCACAGCGATGTCAGCCGGGTCCAGGGGTTGAGGGGCTGCTTTCCCGCCTGGTCGAGGGTGGCGGGCCAGTCCAGGGTGAGCCCGGCTCGACGCGGGTCGAGGGTGGCGGTGACGTCGCCGGCTTGCACCGTAATCGGACGGCTGGCCCGCGGTTCGAATTGCTCGCGCAGCCGCTGCTCGGCCGCGGTCCGCGACATCCCGCCGACCGGCACCCCTTCAACGGTGACGCCACGAGGCACGTGGCGGGCGGACCTCACGACGTCGATCCCGTAAATCAGGGCCAGCACCCCTAGCGCACTGGCCGCGATGATGACGGTGCGACGCAGAGTGTCGCTGTTCCGGCGTGAGCTTTCGGTGCTGGGATCGGATTCGGTTCGGGTGAGCTCGTCGAACAGCGACCACGGCTCGGGTGGCGCCGACTTGTCGGATGGGGTCACAGATACAGGCCTGTTCCGTGTTCGACGCGTTCGCTGGCCACCGCCTGAAGGTCCCGTTCCCGCATGACCAGGTACGCGCACCCGCGCACCTCGACTTCGAATTGGTCCTCCGGGTTGAACAGCACCCGATCGCCGACCGCCACGGTGCGAACATGGTTGCCGACGCCGTACACCTCGCCCCAGCACAACCGCTTGGCTACCTGGGCCGTCGCCGGAATCAAGATGCCCCCAGTGCTGCGTCGCTCGCCGTCCTCACCGATCGGACGCACGATCACGCGGTCATGGAGCATCTGAATCTCAAGCTTGCTTTCAGCCACGGCGAAGAGGGTACGTGCTGCCTCGGCGGTACTCGGTACGGCCCGTACCTCGACGCTTTCCGGCGGTCCCAGCTCCCGGCGGGGAAGATCCAAACCGCCCGGCAGGGAAGATCCAGCCGCCACCATAAAGAAGGCCCCGTGAGGCTGCCGGGTCGGGGGTCCAACAGCATCACGGGGCTATCAGTCTCATCGCAGTGCGCCACGACCCCGTTACAACGTCCTACCGACCCGCCGTCGATCCACTCGTTTGGGCTAACACATCTGGATCAGCTCGCCAGCCTGCCGAGCAGGAAACGCCCGAAATGTGGGACGGTAAACGCGATCTGCCCACGTTCCCCGGAGTAGACCAGCCCCTTGCGAAGCAAGCTCTCCCGCGCCGGCGACAGGGACGAGGCTCGGCGACCGAGCTGATCGGCGACCTGCGTTGTGCCGACCGGCTCGTCCCGGCCGCCGGTGAGCTCGGCCATCGACTGCAGGTACTCACGTTCGGCTGGAGTGGCGCGTTCGAAACGCGAACCGAAGAACCCGACGGCGAGCTCGCTTTCGGCCTCCGGTGCGGCCACCTGGACATCGACTATCCCGATCGGCGACGCCGGGGCGGCGTCCCAGGCCGCTTTGCCGTAGGCCTGCACGAAGTAGGGGTAGCCGCCGGAAGCCTCGAACAGCGCGTCCAACGCGTCGGAGGTGATGGCGGCGTTCTCCCGCTCGGTCGGGGCGACCACCGCGCGGTCGGCGTCGGCGCGGTCCAGCCGGTCGATCCGCACGTACCGGAACAGCCGCTCGGAGTAGGACTTCGACGCGCTGAGCACCGCTGGTAGGTGCGGTAACCCGGCGCCGACCACCACCAGTGGGGCGCCGGACTGGGACAACTCGTGGCATGCGGCGCACAGCCCGGAGACGTCGTCGGGCGCCACGTCTTGCATCTCATCGATGAGCAGCGCCACCCCGGTGCCTACGTCGGCGGCCAATTCGGCGACCTCGGTGAACAACTCCACCAGGTCGATTTCGATGTCTCCGGAGTCGGCTCGGCCTGCGATGCTCGGCGCGTCAATGCCCGGCTGCCAGCGATCCCTTAATTTGGCGTCTTGAGGCGTGGCCCGCAGCGCGAAGGCTTTGAGGATACCGAGGACTTCCTCGACCCGGTCCGGGGCGCGGTGGCGAAGCGCCAGGTCCCGCACCGCTCGATGCAACGCCGCCGACAGCGGGCGGCGCAGCCCGCCGTCGGGTCGGGCCTCGACCTTGCCGGCGCCCCAGCCGCGCCGCATCGCCATCGATCGGAGCTCGCCGAGCAGCACGGTCTTACCCACCCCGCGCAGGCCGGTTAGTACTAGAGACCGCTCCGGGCGGCCGCGGGCCACCCGCTCCAGCACTACCTCGAAGGCACCCAGTTCACGATCCCGACCGGCCAGCTCCGGTGGGCGCTGCCCAGCGCCGGGTGCGAACGGATTACGCACCGGGTCCACGTCTCGGACAGTATCTGCCTGTCTAGCGCAAACCGCAGATTCCGCTATAAATCCCTATCAGCGTGTCGCGACTGATTGATGGATGGATGAGACGCCAGCCGCTCGCCGGTCAGGAGCTGCGGCGGGCGTAACAGCGCAGGTTGCGGATGTCGTAGGTAAAGATGTCCAGATCGGTGAAGCCGCAGTGGGAGACCAGCGCATGAAGCGACCCCGCGTCGAACATGGTGTGGTGGGCGTTCCAGATCCAGCGGGGGATGCCGCGGGAGTCGACACCTCGGTGCGCGGCCCGGTCGGAGTGGCCGCCCAGGATCCAGTAGTTCGCCTCAGCGGTGTCGATCTCACCGCGCACCCATTGCTCGGCGACGAACCGGGCGTCCGGTACCCCGATGTCAAGCCAGGCGCCGGGTCGCATTACCCGTGCCCACTCGCGCAGGGTCCCCTCGACGAGCTCGTAGCTCTGGTGTTCGAGTACGTGGTTGGCGCGTAACGCGTCGACCGAGGCGGTGGCGAACGGCAGCCGGTCGATCCAGCTGATCACTTCGATATCAGGCAACGGGAGAATGTCGACGTGCACGTCGTAATCGGGATGCGGTTTCTCACCAGCACCGATCTCGACTTTCACTGCGGATCAGCTGGGGTGGTCTGGTCTGCTTCGCCGATCTTCTTGATGACCTTCGCAGGGCGGCCCGCAACCACCGTGTAGGGCGCCACATCGTCGAGTACCAGGGAACCGGCGGCGACAACCGCGTGCCTGCCGATGCGCACCGGGCCGAGCACCATTGCATGGCTGGCCACCCAGACGCCCTCCTCGATCACCACGTCACGCCCAGACCGGGGGAAGGTGATCTGGCGTTGCCGGCCGAATTTGGTGATGTCGTGGGTGCCGGTGAGCACCGCAACCTCGTGCCCGAAAAAGGCGTACTCACCGATGGTGATGTCCCCACCGGACACGTTGAACAGCGCATTGTTGACGATCGCGGTGGGATTGATGTGCAGCCGCTCGAGTCGCCCGTGCACCTGGTACCGGTAGAGCGGGTCCTCGCTTTCGCCGTAGCTGAACCGGTTCCGTTCCTCAGCTACCAGGCGCTGCACGGGACCGCGCAAGACCCGGACTAGCAAGCCGTCCAGTATCGACATGATCAAAGATCCTAGCGAGCGTGCGGAGGCGCCAGCCCAGCGCGGGCCAGCGTGTCGGACAGCCGGCCGGCCAGCGCTTCGGGGCCGAAGTGATGCCGGGCCAGCGCGCGGTTGCGGGTCAGCAGCGCCGGATCCGGATTGGTGAACCAGGCGGCGAGCGGCGCCGGGTCGTCGACGGGAAACCAGCTGAAGCCTAGTTCGGCCACCTCCCTAGCCACCGGGTAGTCGCTCACCGCCAGCGGGCGGCTGGCCAGTGCCGACTCGATCAATGGCATGCCGAAACCTTCCCAGGTCGAAGGCAGCACCACCGCATCCGCGGCCGCGTACGCATCAGCCATCCGCAGCCCGCCGGGAAGGCCCCGGCGCACCGGGCACCGGGCGCCGGCGAGCAACTCGGCCAGCTGCGGACCGTAGCCATCCTCGGCGGCTCCGGTCAGCCAGTACACCGCGCCGAGAGCGTGCGCGAGTGCGATCCCGGCGGCGATATTCTTGCGCGGTATCGCCCGGGTCGGCTGTAGCAGCAAGCGCTGCCGGGGGCCGACGCCCAGCGCAGCCCGGCCGGCAGCCC
This sequence comes from Pseudonocardiaceae bacterium, assembly GCA_046263115.1. GTDB lineage: Bacteria > Actinomycetota > Actinomycetes > Mycobacteriales > Pseudonocardiaceae. Next base: position 13,723 of record JBHELN010000361.1, read on the forward strand.
GATCGCCGCGGCGCGGGATATGGGCATAACCGTGGTAGACGGTGGTAGCGGTAATGCCGCGACTGGCCAGCTGGATGGCGCTATGCCGGCTGATCGCGACGTGCTGCCAGCGGGCGTCAGTGGGTGGCCAGCCGAGTAGATGTGCGTAATGATCCCGCTCCCAGGGCAGATCGTGGTGGCGCAGCACCGCGGGGCGCTCCCGCAACACCCCTGCGACGACCTCAGTCACCGGCGGGTTCATCGGCAGCGAGCACACGTTCTCCACCACGACGAGGTCGGCGCCGCGCAGCGCCGCCGCCAGCTCGCCGGCGTACGCGGGGCGGGGGGAGTCGAGTGCGAGCCCGGGAACGAGATGATCCGCTGTGCCGGCGCCCGCGACGGTGCGCACCTGGCAGCCCATCCGGCGCAGCGCGGCGACCCACTGCGCCGCCGCCACCGACACCCCATCCGACATTCCGAGCCGGAACGACAAGATGGCGACTGTGGTCACTCGTGAGTGTTTAGCAGTTCTATAACGCTGCTTGCCACTCACGAGGCGTGCCCAGCATGCCATCTCGCGACGGCGCCGACCAGCGCATAGGCGACCGGCAACGCGATCTCACCCATCGAGGTCTAGTGGAAGCCGCGCTGGGAAAATCCCCGAGGGGCTGGGGTCACCGTTGCCAGTCGATCTAACAGGCCGTAATTTTTCTCGTCAGTAGATAACAGGAGTGATCATGTCGAAGGCCGGTATGAACAACGTCGATCCGCGCAAGCTGTCCACCGAGGAGTTCGTAGCCCTGCTGGAAGCAGCCAACGGCGCCATGGACCCGCAGGTCTTCGCTCGGCTCATCAAGCACGCCTCAACCGAGCAGATCAACGCGGTGCTCGACGAACCGCGGCGCCGCGCCGCGCTGCTCGATGCGATCTTCAAGCGAATGGAGCAACAGTTCCGGCCGGAGAACGCGCCGAAGCGCGACTCCGCGATCCACTGGCGGATCACCGGCGGCCCGAACGGCGAGGACGTTTACGAGACGTGGATTACCGGTACGCAAGGTGGTTCCGCGCCGCAGTGCTCGACCAGCGCGCAGCCTACGCATGATCCGCGCGTCACGCTGACGATGTCCGGCGATCAGTTTCTCGCACTGGTTTCCGGAAACAGCTCTCCCACGATGATGTTCTTCACTGGCAAAGTGACGTTGGACGGCGATATCGGTTTCGCTGCCGCGCTGGCCAATATCTTCGATATGCCGAATGCATAGCGGCGTCGTGAGCTCGACGCCACCACATTTCAAGGTACCAGGGATGCCGGTGACGTCGAGTTCACGGCATTGGCTTTACTAGGATTCCAGCGGCGCGCGCATGACTCCCTGCGGGGGCAACTGCTCAGGGATACCTGCTAAGCGCTCTCGCAGGCGGGCATGACGCCATCGCCGGACTGATGTCACATGGCGGCGTAAGCGTCGCAGCGCCGGAATCTGGGTGGCCAGGTGGAGGTGATAGCGCCACAATGGTTGCCGGGTACGGAAACGCTTCGACAGCGCGTAGGCGAACTGGACGCCATCCTGGTCTATGCGGTCTTCCACGCTCTCAAGCCACCGCATGCTGGTCACCGCATTACGCTGTATCGCGTTCACCTCGGGGAGGCGCTGCTCTTCATAAGCTTTGAGCGCGGAGGGGAGGTCCTTGTGCTCTGCCAGTTTCGTTGCTAGGGCGACCGCGTCCCCTACGGCCAGCTTGGTACCTGAGCCGATTGAGAAGTGCGTGGTGTGCGCCGCGTCACCGATGAGCACCACGTTGTCGTGGAACCAGCTATTGTTGCGGATGCTTCTGAAATTGAGCCACGGCAGCTTGTTCCCACTGCGGACCTGGTTGATCAATGGCTGGCCACGTAGGTGCCGTTCGAAGATCCGTTCGAGTAGGCGCATGCTCTGGTCTGCGTCCAGCGCCGGGAAACCCAATCCTTCCCACGTCTCGGGCGGACACTCGACGATACAGGTGCTCCGGTCGGCATCAAGATAGTAGGCATGCAGCCATATCCACCCGGCCGGTGTGCGTTCGAATGCGTAGGTGAACGCATCGAATGCCTGATATGCACCGAGCCACAGATACTTGTTGCGGCCCAGAGTGGTATCTGTTTGAAAGTTCTTGGCAAAGTGTTGGCGTGTCCGGCTGTTCATGCCGTCGGAAGCCACGATCAAATCGGCGTCAGCGAGTTCTGACAGATCTGTGATTTCTTGTTGGAAGCGGATGTCGACACCGACGTCGATGGCGCGTTCGGCCAGAATATCGAGCAGCCGTTGGCGGCCCATGCTCAGCCCATATCCACCGAGGTAGGCTTTCTGATCACCTCCGACGTGCACTTCCACACCATCCCAGACGCCGGTGGACCGTTGTATTTCACGGGCGCTCACGGGATCATTGCGGTAGAGACTGTCCAGGACATCGTCCCAGTAGCCAACTCCCCAGCCGTGGGTCACTCCAGCGGGGTTGCGTTCGACGACTGTGATCTCGTGACCCGGTTGGCGCAATTTCGCCGAGATCGCGAAGTACAGGCCCGCGGGCCCACCGCCGACACACGCGATACGCAAGTGTCCTGTCACCTGTCCACCTGCCTCGTGGTCCGCGTGCAGTGCGCTGCGGCATCTTCCGTCAGCGAAAGAGGCGGCGGCATTCGGTCACTCCTGTTCACTGGATGCGCAGGGATCCGGTCGGCATGTCAGCAGGGTCAGAGTAAGCCGGTTGCGACATATCGGCCAGCTTCATCCGGTGCTGGGCTCGGAGCTCGTTGCGCAGCGCGCTTAATGTCTGCCGCAATCTGCGCAGTGTTGAAAATTGGGTCGCCAGGTGAAGGTGGTAACGCCACCGCGGATGACGACCGCGGCGCTTCCATAGCGAATACGCAAACTGGGTGATCGGTCGATCAATGTAACTAGGCACATTCTCGAACCACTCGGTGCTGGCCACCGCCGCGGACTGTAGGTCCGTGATCTCGGAGCGCCGCTTCTGCTCGTAATGCGCCAACGCTGCCTCGAGGTCATCGTGGGCTTCGAGGCTGTCGGCGAGCCCGATTGCGTCCTGCATCGCAAGCGTGGTGCCCGAGCCGATGGAGAAGTGGGTGGTGTGTGCCGCGTCACCCATGAGGACGATCTTGTCGTGGTGCCACGACGCGTTGGTGATGCGGACGAAGTTCAGCCACGGAATCTTGCCGAGATCTCGCATCGAATTCATGAGGGAGTGACCGTCGAGATGGTGCGCGAAGATCTTCTCCAACTTCTTCAGGCTTTCGTCCGGGCCCAAGGTGTCAAAGCCGAGTCCCGTCCAGGTCTCCGGGGAGCACTCGACGATGAAGGTGGTGGTGTCGGCGTTGTAGGGGTACGAGTAGAACCATATCCAGCCGGCCTCCGTCTCTTCGAAGGTGAACATGAAAGATTCGAAGATCTTGTGGGTGCCAAGCCAGAGGTATTTGTTTCGACCCACAACTGCATCAGTCCGGAAGTGCTGATTGTGGAGGCGGCGGACGCGGCTGTTCGCACCGTCGCAGGCGACGATTAAGTCGGCGTCAGCGAATTCAGACAAATCCTTGACCTCGCGCTGGAACTGGACGTCGACGCCGAGGCCAATCGCTCGATCGACCAGGATGTCGAGTAAATGCTTGCGGCCGATCGCGAACCCGTACCCGCCGAGATGGGCCCGGTTTGTATCGCCGACGTATACCTCCTGGTCGGCCCATGATGCCGGACTTTCAAGTATTCTGCGGGCGCTCACGGGGTCGTTGTGATAGAGACAGTCGAGCAACGGATTGGAAAAGGTGACCCCCCACCCATAGGTCACGCCAGCTGGATTGCGCTCGATGACCGTAATGTCGTGGTTCGGATTACGCAACTTCGCGGAAATGGCGAAGTAGAGACCCGCGGGTCCGCCGCCGACGCACACAATTTTCATACCCTCTGCCGCCTCCCTCATCGACGGTGGGCGAATGGACCTGGCATGACTGAAGCGATGCCATTGCGGTTCAGCCGGAGGATACTCCGGAGTCGGTGGTCGGCGAAGCCGTCGGACCACGCCCTCGAGAGCCCCGGAGCAGGCTTTGGGCTTCCCGGAATAGCCGGCGACCAGTGGCGGAGCGCCACGCTAAGTCGTAGGCGATCCGCAACGCCGCGGGTCTGATCATCTCTATCGCAGCGGGATAGCGGAAAGCGGTACCCCCGAAGGTGACCTTGGGCTGGTCAGCAGTGGGCAACGAGTCGGCGTCGCGCTCGGTCGCGTCCAGCAGCGCTGCCAAGGTCTCGGGGCGTAAGCCGCCGAAGTCGAACCAGCGGTACCCCTGCGCCTTGGCCCATTTGATCATTTCCCACCGGATGGCCGCGGGCACACTGAGTCTGATCGCTTCGCCGGAGCGGTCGAACCCCGACAGCCGGCCGCGGACCATCTCGCCGCATCCGGTCATCAGATCCACCGCGACCGGCACACCGTCCACCTCGCCGACGAACATCACGACGTGGCCGGTGGCGGATAGCTCCCGGTACAGCGTTGTGATGTAGTCCAGGGGCAGCGGTGTATAGCCCTGGTGCTGCGCCGAACTGGCCATCAGCTCGGCGAGCAGCCGGACATCGGCCTCGGTACCGGGCCGGACCGTCACCCCGCGGGACTCCCACCGGTTGGTCCACGACTTGAGGCGCTTGCCGAACCTGCTGCGGATCTCGGCGAGGTCAGCCGTCAAGTCGATGCGGATCGAGCCCTGCGGGGCGATGCCGGCCGACGACAGTCGGAAACCGCGGCGGAGCAGCTCATCACTGGTTTCTTCGGCGCCCTCGGGAGGCTGAATGAACAGGATTCGCAGCCGCCGCCGACTCAGCAGCTCCAGAGCGTCGACGAGCGCACGGCGGATGTCTTCGGCGGCCGGTGCATCCGGTGACACGAGCGGCCCGTAAGGCAGGTAGCCCACCGAGCCCAGCACCGGAAACCGGCGGGTCAAGATCTGCGCCCCACCGACCAACTCACCGGCCTGGTAGGCGAGCAGGTACAGCGGAGTGAAACCGACCCGACTGCGCAGGCCCCCCCAGACGGAGAACTGGGTGACATCGGTGCCGGGTGTGCGGTCTACCATCAGGTCCCACGCGTGCAGTGCTTGGGGGTCGGGCTCTTCGCTGGCGATGACCTGGACCTTCCGGTCGCTACTCGGAGCGTGGCTGCTCCCCATGGCAACTCGATCCTGTGGTATCACGCCTGCCGTCGCGTTCCTCGTCCCCGTTCGCATCATCATCATGTCGAGTCCAGACCGCCACCCGGATCCCGTCACACCCACTCACCCCCGCAATCCCCAGAATCGCCGAGCAGCATCCCCTCGCGATGTTGCTTCGGCCGCGGCGCCTCAGCGCAAGCGCATGCGTAACCTGATCACCCTCAGCTATGGTGTCGTCAACGCACGGTCAGTCGTTACGTTTTGTCCCCGCACGTGTGGCAGCGTGGACGGGTGGTCCACGAAGTGACCGGTGGTGACGGTTGGGTGCGTTGCAGCGACGGGCAGCACCGGTGGGGCCGCTTCGGCGCGGCGGGCCTGCTGCTGCGGGCCCCGGATGCCCAGCGCCGGCCGCTGGTGTTGATGCAGTATCGCGCGCCGTGGACACAGCACGGGGATCTCTGGGGAATGCCGGGTGGCGCCCGGCACGGCGGCGAGACGCCGGTGCAGA
>JBHELN010000362.1:0-9174 GCA_046263115.1 Pseudonocardiaceae bacterium
GGGAGTGTGGCGAACGGTCCGTCCATGACGGTGACGGACTCACCCACTTCGTAGTCGACTTCGATGGTCGGCTTGGCGCTGCCGCCACCACCGGCATGCTTACCGGCGCCGACCGGCACCTTCGGCTGCGCCACCCGCGGCGCGAGGAATTTCAGCACTTCGTCCAGGGTCAGCGGCGACGGCCGCGAGGTGGCCCCGACGAAGCCGGTGACTCCCGGGGTGTTTCGCACAGCGCTCCAGGAGGCGTCGTTGAGATCCATCCGGACCAGGATGTAGCCGGGCAACACCTTACGCTGCACCTGCTTGCGCTGGCCGTTCTTGATCTCGGTGACTTCTTCGGTGGGCACTTCCACCTGGAAGATGTAGTCCTCGACGTCCAGCGTCTGGATCCGAGTCTCCAGGTTGGCTTTCACCTTGTTCTCGTAGCCGGCGTAGGAGTGCACGACGTACCACTCACCGGGAGCGGCAGCCAGCGCGGATCTCAGCTCGTCGACCGGGTCGGCCGCCTCGGCGGAATCCGCTTCGGCCACCGCCGCATCCTGCTCGGCGTCCTCAACCGTGTCGCTGATCTGCGCGGTGTCGATGTCAGCTGGGACGTCATCGGACAGCCCCGTCAGCTCCTGCCCGTCGTCGGTGGAAGTCCCTCCGGTGGAAGTCCCCCCGGTGGAAGTCCCTCCGGTGAAAGTCACTGTCTATCTCGCTTTCTGTCCTTGCGTCTTGCCGTGCTCGTCCTGCGCCGGCGTTCGGGTACCCGGCATCAGCCGAACACAGTGAGCACTACTCTGCCCAGCCCCATGTCCAGCAATGCCACGAAGGCCACCATGAAGCTGACGAAGACCAGTACTACCGACGTGTAGACCACCAGCTCCCGGCGGCTCGGCCAGATGACCTTGGTGAGCTCGGAGACAACCTCGCGGAAAAACCGCATCAGCCGGGCCGGTGCCGCCACCTTGGTGTCGGTAGCGTCCCGAGCTCTGGTCGGCTGGCCCTTGCCCGTGGTCGGCGGGACCTGCGCGAGTCGCTCCCGGCGCACGGCGGCAGCGGCGTGCGGAGCGTCGGCTTGGTCCAGCCGGTCCTTCGCCTCGTGGGCGCGATCCTCGCTCACGCTGCTGATCCTCCGCTTTGCCAGCCGAGCCGGCGGTTGGTCGTCGAACTGATCAAGGCTGAATCACTTTCTAACGCAGGGGCGACAGGACTTGAACCTGCAACCTGCGGTTTTGGAGACCGCTGCTCTGCCAGTTGAGCTACACCCCTATTACTCGGCGTCTCGTTGAGACGCCGCACGATGGGCACCATCCGATAGCCCGCGCGACGGCTATCGCCGAGCACGAGAGATCCACTGGTAACCCAGCCGCACAGAGTGTAGGGCAACCAGTCCGGCGCCCTCCAACCGACCAGTGTAAGACCCCGGCACCGGGGCCAGCCATCCGAGTGGGTGACGCGAGCTGCGCACCCTCCACAAAAGACGCTCAGGTCAACGCTACGGTGGCCCTGGCCTGGCCCAGTACCGCCTGGCCGGCCGCGCGTGCGGTGATGGCGACTTCAACGGTCCCGTCGTCGTGTCGTTTCCCTACCTTGCCAGACAGTTCGATGAGGGAACCGTCGGCGTTGTCGGGCACGACGACCGGGCGGGTGAAGCGGACTGCGCATTCGACCACCGCGCCCGGGTCCCCCGCCCACGTTGTCACCAGGCGGGCGGCTAGCGCCATGGTCAGCATGCCGTGCGCGATGACGTCAGGTAGCCCGGCCTCCCGGGCCGCGCGATCACTCCAGTGAATCGGGTTGAAGTCCCCCGAGGCTCCGGCATAGCGGATCAGGTCAGCCCGGGTGAGACGGACCTGCAGCGGGGGCAGCTCCTGGCCCTCGGCGACGTCGGTGCAGCGCAGCCGGCTCACTGGTCGGCCCCCCGGATGACCAGCATGGCCCGAGCCGTCGTCACCGGATCGCCGGCACTGTCGGTGATCTCGCAGCGCACCGTGAGCATGTCGTTGCCCCCCATCGCGCGGATACCGTCGACGTGCAAGGTCGCAGCCAGCTCGTCGCCGGCCGTGATCGGTCGATGATGGTTGAAGGACTGGCTGCCGTGCACCATCCGGCGGTAATCCAGACCGAGCTTCGGGTCGTTGATCAGCTCTTCCTGGGTGCGCAACACTAAGATCATCGCAAAGGTGGGAGGGGCCACCAGATCTGGATATCCCGCGGCTCGGGCGGCATCGGGATCCCGGTATACGGCGTTACCGTCGCCAATGGCGTCGGCGAACTCCCGGATCTTCTCCCGCCCTACCTGGTAGGTGGCCGCTGCGGGGTAGCACCGCCCGACGAAGGAGGCGTCGAGTGCCATCTACAGCGACGCGGCTCAGCGCGTCTCGCGGTGTGCCCGGTGGGTATTGCAGTTCGGGCAGTACTTGCGGATGGTGAGCCGGTCAGGATCGTTGCGCCGGTTCTTCTTGGTGATGTAGTTGCGGTGCTTGCACTCTTCGCAGGCCAGCGTGATCTTGGGTCGGATATCGGTCGCGCGTGCCACGGGTGCCTCTCTCTCGCCAAAGCTGTACCTGATGCAGTCGGAGACTGCCGTTGGTCGCGGCCCGCACGTACCGCGCCGGACCGATGGTAGCGGTGGCCGGACTCGAACCGGCGACACAGCGATTATGAGCCGCTTGCTCTTCCGACTGAGCTACACCGCCTCCGGAGGCGTCGGCTGATTGCCGGCTCTGCCGGCACCCCTCCCACGCTTGACCGAGCCCCAATACGGAATCGAACCGTAGACCTTCTCCTTACCATGGAGACGCTCTGCCGTCTGAGCTATTGGGGCAGTATGAGCGACGACTAGCGCCGACCACAGTACACGGTGCTCGGCAACTCAATGCTACGGGACCAGGGTAAGCACGGTCTCGTCGCGCGTTCCAGGGGCGCGAACGGTCCGGGCCGCCAGCCAGGCGTCGAACCGATCCGACCGGAGCGGGCGGGAGATCAGATAACCCTGCGCGATGTCGCAGCCCATCTCCACCAGCTGATCTCGGGTGGCGTCCTGCTCGACGCCCTCCGCGACAACGCTCAACCCGAGCGAGTGACCGAGCTCGACGATCGCCCGGACCACTGCGAGGTCGCCGAGGTCGCTGGCCAAGCCCAGCACGAAACTTTTGTCGATCTTGACCTCGTCCACCGGAAGGCGTCGCAGGTAGGCCAGCGACGAGTACCCGGTACCGAAGTCGTCCACCGCGATGCGCACGCCCAGCGCGTGCAGCCGGCGCAGTACCGGCAGCGCCCGCTCGGGATCGGTCATCACCGCCGACTCGGTGAGCTCGAAGCCCAGTAGCGCCGCGGGCACCCGGTGCCGCGTCAACGCGTCGGTCACCCGGCGCGGGAATTCGGCGTCGGCCAGGTTGCGGACCGAGAGGTTGACCGACACCGATAGCGACAGGCCGCGGTCCAGCCAGCTACGGCACTGCGCCAGCGAGCGGTTCAGTACGTAGTCGGTGAGCGGGTCGATCAGGCCGGTGGTTTCGACGAGGGTGACGAACTCCGCCGGATCGAGCATCCCGAATTCCGGATGCTGCCAGCGCACCAGCGCCTCGACTCCGATCACCTGGCGGGTGGGTAGCGCCAGCTGGGGCTGGAAGTGCACGTCGACCTGCCCGGTGTCCAGTGCCTGCCGGAACTGGGTGACCAGTTGGAATCGACGCCCCAACTGCTGACCCATGCTCGGTAGGTAGCTGCGGACGGTCCGGTCCGTGCCGCGCGCGGCGCGTAAAGCCATGTCAGCCCGTTGCAACAGGACGTCCGCGTCTCGGGTCGGTTCGACCCCGGTGAGGGCCAGCCCGACCACCGCGGTGCACTCCACGGCGAGCTTGTCGACCGGGTAAGGCTCGCTCAACACTGCCTGCACCCGCTCGGCCAGCTGCTGCGCGTGCTGCGCGCCGATGCCGGCGAGCAGCACGGCAAACGTGTCGCCCTCCAGGCGGGCGGTCAGCGCATGATCTGCCACGGTGCGGCACAGCCGCACGCCCGCGCCCACGACGACCCGATCGCCCCACGCCTGACCCAGCGCATCGTTCACCGCGGACAGCAATCCCAGTTCGATCATCATCACCGCGCACGGCCTGGTGTCCCGGCCCAGTATCTCGGCCGCAGCCTCGCAGAAACCGAGCCGATTGCGCAGGTTGGTAAGGCTGTCGTGGTAGGCGTCGTGTCGTAGCTGGGCAAGCAGCCGGCAGTTGTGCAGCGCGGTGGTCAGGTGGCTGGCCAGCGTCTCGACCAGCCGCAGGTCGGCGTCGCCGAAGCCACGCAGCCGGCTGTGCCGGTCATGGACCTCGAGGACTCCGAGCAGCTGGCCAGATCCGCGCAGCGGAGCCACGAGCATCTCGGAGGCTTCCCGCGCGGCCAGCGCTACGGCGACGGCCGGGTCCGGATCGCTATCCAGCAGGCGCATCACCTGTCCGGTGCGATCCGGCGGGTCAGCCGCCAGGACGTCGTGCTGGGTCAACGGGCGGGGCAGCGGCAGACCAGCGACCACGGTATGCGACCGGGTCAGCGCAGTGGGGCCCGGAGTGGGTAGCCGCTGCAAGACGACCCGAGTGGCGTTGAGCTGCTCACGCGCCAACTCCATGGCAGCGCTCCAGGCGCCTTCATCCAGCTCCGGCGCCTCGTCATCATTTCCCCGGCCGACCGCGGCCACCCCGAGGCTGAAGTGATTGAGCACGCCGAGATCACGATGATCGCGAAGCAGGCCGTAGTACGCCCGGTACACCGCAGCCAGCGTCGCCGCCGACAAAACCACCAGCACCGAGCCCCCCGGCACCGTCCGAACCAGTTCCGCAGCGGTGACTCCCAGCGCGGCATTGAGCAGGCCGGTGAGATAGAGGTGCACCACCGGGCGGGCGCTCTCGCCAGGGCGCCTGCGATCGAGCAGCACGATGAACAGCCAGGTCAGCCACGATGTCACGGCGTGGGCGATGACGAATCCGGCCAGCACCGCGGCCCATTCCGGCAGCCCGTGCCAAGTCGGCTCGAAGACCAACCGGGCCAGTAGATCGGTGCCCGAGATGGTGAGCGTTGCGTACGAAGCGTTGAACAGCAGCTTGAAGATCGTGTCGCGGCGCACCAACCGGGCGATCACCACAACGCCGACATAGGCCGCCAGCACGACCGGAGCAGGCAGGTACAACAAGCCGAAGACCAGCGGGATCTCCGTGGGAGTGATCCGCGCGCTGTCCCGGCGGACCTCGACTTCGATGGCCAGGGAGCGAGCGATCCCGAACGCCACCGCCAACCCTAGGCCGCCGAGCAGCGTGCTCAGATCTGGCCGGACTGTCGAGGTGGCCACGACGGCGGCCCCAGCCGCGCCGGCGATGACGGTGAGGATGGCCGCGAAGGCCTTGGACGCCACCGCTCGTCCACGCAGTGCCGCGGCGCCCGCCAGACGCCATTTCGCACGCACACCAGCCTCCAGCATGGCTTAAGGGCTGCATCCTCTCCCGCGTACAGCCCCCGATCAGCGCGTGTTCGGTGGATTGGGCGGGGTTGGCGCGGACTCAGCCGACCTCTACCCCGTACTGGTCTGGCGCATACTGGCCGATCTCGACACCGCTGGGGTAGGCGGCGGCAAGGGGCGCGATAGTGCAGACGGGGGTCATCTTCACCTCCAGTTATCTGATGTTCCCGAACGCATAGTGACAATTAGTGAGTAACGTATTAACTCACTCGGGTGTAGCTTAACCCGCCTTCGTGTGGTGCCGCCACTTGCGCCATCCCGTTGAGCGACCAGCGGTCTATCGGATACCGCCAGTGGAAAGGGCTCTCGGCCACCGTCACCGGTCGTTGCCGCATCGTGATCATCACGGCTTGACTGCGCCGTCTACCGCCCCGATCTCACCACTCGCCAACGACCGCTACACCGCCGCGCGCCATGCTGCGGCCCGCCATGCTGCCGACAGGAAACCTGTGCATGATCGCCGTTGGGTGTCAAAGGCGACATAAACTGGCGCCGAAGGCACCCATTCCGTGATGATGAGCGCCGAGCCACGAGGGTGGGTACCCGGAACCGGGGGGCTACCGCGGCGGATTAGTTGCCGGGATGCACCACCATCGCGCTGCCGCCACCGCGGCGTGCCGGCTCAGCCGCGGCGAGTACCTTGCCGGATTCGAAAAACTCCAAGCCGGTCGCCGCACCGATTTCCGCATTCGTGGTGAATTGCTGGCCACGGGTCTTCAGCGCCGTCTCATACCGGTTCAAAAACTCCGGTTCCGCCTCGGTGGCGACGGTATTGCGTTGGCTGGCGCGTGGTGCCGCGATGGCGTCAGGCAAGGTCATACCGAGATCAAGCCGGTTCAGCAGGATCTGCAACACAGTCGCGATGATCGTCGCACCGCCCGGCGATCCGACGGCGAGCAACGGCGCCCCGTGCCGGAGGACGATCGTCGGGGCCAGTGAGCTGCGCGGTCGCTTTCCCGCAGCGGGCAGGTTCGGGTCCAGTTGGGTGCCTTGGGTGGGAGCGAAGTCGAAGTCGGTCAGCTCGTTGTTCAGCAGGAAACCGCGGCCGGGCACGACGATCCCGCTGCCGCCGGTCTGCTCGATGGTCAGCGTGTAGGCCACCACGTTGCCCCACCGGTCGCTGGTCACCACGTTCGTCGTGTTAGGGCCTTCGGTCGGCGCCCCGCCGGCTGATCCGCGCGGTCCCGGGCAACCGCGGTAGGCGCCGTCCAGGTTGCCCGGCGGTACCGGGCCGGTTGCCGCATGCCGCGGGTCGAGCAGGCAGGCCCGCTGCGCGGCGAAGCCCGGCGACAGCAGTTTGTCCAAAGGCACCGGGATCTGGTCGGGGTCTGCGACGTAACGGTTGCGATCGGCAAACGCGAGCCGGCTCGCTTCCAGGTAATCCTGCAGCGCACCCACCGGATCGGCCGGGGTCAGGTTGACATGCGAAAGGATATTCAGTGCCTCGCCGACTGTTGAGCCACCTGATGACGGTGGGCCCATGCTGTAGACGTCCAACCCCAGGTACTGGACGTGGGTCGGATCCCGCGCGATCGCGCGGTAGGCGCCCAGATCGGACGCTGCCAGCAACCCGGGACGGGCATTGTAGTGATCACCGGTGGCCAGTGGCGGGCGCCGCGCCGCGTCCACGATCTCACCGGCGAGTTGGCCGCGGTACAGCCAATCCACCCCATGGTGGGCGATCTGCCGGTAAGTCTGGGCCAGATCCGGGTTGCGCAAGGTGCTGCCGACCACCGGCGGGCGCCCGTGCGGCAGGAACAACGCGGCCGTGGAGCCGAAGTGCGCGAATCGGGCGGCGTTGTCCTGCGTCTGGTTGGCGAAGGTTTCGTCCACCGCGAACCCGCGGTCGGCGACCCGGATTGCCGGCTGCAGTACCTGCGCCAAGCTGCGGGTGCCCCAGCGATCCAGTGCCTGCGCCCAGGTGGCTGGCGTCCCGGGGACGCCCACCGACAAGCCGCTGGTCACGGCGTCGGCGAAGGGCAACGGCCGCCCGGTCGCTGGATCGATGAACGCGGTCTGGCGCATCGCCGCCGGCGCCGTTTCCCGGCCGTCCAGGGTGACTACCCGGTGCGTCGCGGCGTGGAAGTAGACGAAAAATCCGCCGCCGCCAATGCCCGCGGAGTATGGCTCGGTCACGCCCAGGGTCGCGGCGGCCGCGACCGCCGCGTCGACGGCGTTGCCGCCCTCGCGGAGCACCTCGATGCCGGCCCGGCTCGCGTCACCGTCGACGGTGGCCACCGCGCCGCCGAAGCCGGTGGCCACTGCACCAGTGGAGAGCGGCACAGCACTCGCCGACAGTGCTGTGGCTAGCAGCGCGATGACGGCCGTCATGGCTATCACGGTGATAGCACGAAGGGCCCTCACGACGGCTCGACCGGACTCCGAAAACGTTGGCGGAGCTTCGAGTATGGAGTTGGCGCTCGCCGGCACACAAGGGGTGTGCCTGCCGCTGTGGACGCAGGATTCTGGCACGGTGGAGATCAGGCGTTGTGCCTGCGCCGATCAGGGAGGCCCTGTGCCAGGTCAGCCCGAGCGTGTCGGGAACGGTGCGCTGGCGCCGTCCAGCCTCGTCGAGCTCGCGGTGCAACGGCTATGCAACGAGATCCTCAGCGGTGCGCTGGTGCCCGGTGAGCGGCTGATCGAAGAACAGCTCACCCGCCGTTTCGGTACCAGCAGGGCTCCGCTGCGCGAGGCGCTGCGCCTGCTCGGCCAGCAGGGCTTGGTCGAGCACCTGCCACGGCGGGGCGTGCGGGTGGCCGAGCTGTCGCCGCAGGACGTCGACGAACTGTTCGGCCTGCGCGAGGTGCTCGAACGGTTTTCCGTCCAGATCGCGCCGCCGGTACCCGAACCGCTGGCGCTGGCGGAGCTGGCTGACCGGCTCGAGGCGATGCGGCGCGCGGCCGCCACCGGAGCCGCCGTGGAGCAGGCCGAGGCGCACCGGCAGTCCATGTCGCGCTGGTGGCCATGGCGGGCGACCACGGCGCTCGCTCGTTCCTCACCTGACGCGCCGGAGTCCTCTCCTGTAACGTCGATGTAACAATCAGAACCATCGGGTGACATCAATCGGTCGACAATCGACGAGTGCACCGCATCTCATCCGTCGCGGCACCTGTGATTCACCCGTATGGGGTGCACGAGCTTCAAGCTGCTTACGCAACGGAGCAGCTGCGGCCGGTACAAGTCGTCGACGCTGTCGTGGCGCGGATCGCGGCCCGCGGCGACGACGCGGTGTGGATCTCGCGCTGGCCCGACGACGCGTTGCGCAAGCGAGCCGTGGAGCTGGACGGGATCCGGCAGCACCGCGGCATCGGGGGCATGCCGCTATTCGGCGTGCCCTGCGCGGTGAAGGACAACATCGACGTAGCGGGGTTGGCCACCACGGCGGGCTGCCCGGCGTTTCGCTACTGGCCAGACCGGAACGCCAGCTGCGTGCAGCGCCTGGTCGACGCCGGCGCGATCGTGGTCGGCAAGACCAATATGGACCAGTTCGCGACCGGGCTTACCGGTACCCGTTCCCCGTATGGCGCAGCCCAGAGCGTGTTCGGGGGCGGTCTGATCGCCGGCGGGTCCAGCTCCGGCTCGGCCGTCGCGGTGGCCGCTGGTCTGGTCAGCTTCGCTCTGGGCACTGACACCGCCGGCTCGGGACGGGTGCCGGCCGCGATGAACGGGATCGTCGGCTGCAA
>JBHELN010000363.1:0-2837 GCA_046263115.1 Pseudonocardiaceae bacterium
CCGTCATACGACGACGGCTACTACACACCGGACGTGTTCGGTACCGGGACCGGAGCGGCCGTCCCTCTCGACGACTACGACTTCGGTCGCGACTACCGCTGACAAGGTCATCCGCATCCAGCGGGCTCAGCGGGGTTATCAGACCAGCTTTTACCGAGCTGAGCCCGCTGAATGCGGTCCGGGCCCGGCTGGTGTTGGGCGCGATCTGTGTGGTGGCGGGGGTTTTGTATGGGTGGGCGATGTGGGCGAGCGGGTGGGGGAATCCGTATTACTCGGCTGCGGTGAAGTCGATGTCGATGAATTTCACCAACTTCGTCTTCGGCTCGTTCGACCCGGTGGGCGTCGTCACCGTGGACAAGCCACCGATGGCGTTCTGGCCGATGGTGGTCTCCGCCGCGATCTTTGGCTATCACGGATGGTCGCTGCTGCTGCCCCAGGTCGTCGAGGGAGTGGCGGCGGTATTCCTGCTGCATCGCACGGTGCGGCGCTGGGCCGGCGAGCACGTGGCACTGCTCGCAGCGTTGATCTTCGCCGGGACCCCGGTGACGGTGGCGATCAACCGGGACACCAACCCCGACACACTGATGGTGCTGTTGCTGGTGGCCGCGGCATATGCGTTCACCCGGTCCGTGCAACCCGGGATACAACCGGGCCGGGCGACCCGCTGGATGCTGCTGGCGGCGATGTTCCTCGGTCTGGGCTTCGTCACCAAGATGCTGCAAGCCTGGATCGTGGTTCCGGCGTTCGCGCTGGCTTACCTGCTCGGGTCCGCGGCGCCGGTGCGCCGGCGGGTGCTCGATTTGATCGGTGCCGGCGCGGTGCTGTTGGCCGGCTCGCTGTGGTGGGTGGCGCTGGTCAGCTTCTGGCCCGCCCCCAAGCCCTACATCGGCGGCAGCACCGACGGCTCGGTACTCAATCTGGTGATCGGCTACAACGGCCTGGGCCGCATCCTCGGCCGGGAAACCGGGCGCGCACTGGTCAACGGCGTGCCCTTGGGGCGCCCCGGGACGGGTGGTTTCGGTGGCGCCTCAGGCATCACCCGATTGTTCGGTGCGCAGGTCGGCGGCCAGATCAGCTGGCTGCTGCCGTTGAGCCTGCTGATTCTGATCTCGGTGACGATCGCGGGGATCCGCCGGCTGCGATCCGGAAGGCCGGAGCGCCGCGCGGGCTGGTTCTTGTGGGGTGGCTGGCTGCTGCTGGTGGGTCTGGTGCTCAGCGTTGCCCAGGGCGGGTTTCACCCGTACTACACGACGGAGATGGCACCGGCTGTCGCCGCCGTGACCGCTGCCGGAGTAGCCGCGATGTGGCGCCACTACCGCCGGCCGGGCGGCTACCAGTGGTTGCTGTTCCCAGCGGCCGTGACGCTGACCGCCCTGTGGGCCTGGGTGCTGGTGTCGCGGGATCTGTCCTGGCACGGCTGGCTGCGAGACGCTGTCGCCATCGTGGCGGTGGTGGCGGTGATACTGCTGGTGGCGGCCCGGGCCCGCAAAAGTCGGCTGGCTCCCGCCCGGCTGGCTCGGGCAGCTGGGGTGCTCGGCGTGGTCGCCCTGCTGCTTGCCCCGGGCGTGTGGTCGGCGGCCACCGCATTCGCCTCCAGCGGCGGGGCGATGGCGCAGGCCGGTCCACCTCGGTCCGCATTCGGGCCCGGCAGGTTCGGGCCGGCTCGGCGGGATCTGCCCGCGCAGCCCCGCGGTCGCATGGCCGGCGACCTCACCGCGGACCAGCGCAACGTCCTGAGCTACGCGGTGGCGAACTCTGGTGGCGCGCCGATCACCCTCGCCGTGCAGGGCGGCGCGATGGCCGCCGAACCGTTCCTCATCCACAGTGACGCCGCGATCGTCGGGATGGGTGGGTTCAGCGGGCAGGACCCCGCGCCGACCGCCGCGACGCTGGCGCAGTGGGTGCAGCAGGGCCGGCTCCGGTTCATCCTGGCTGGTGGTGGTGAATTCGGGGGTCGACGGGACCGGGATGGGGTGTCCGCCCAGCGCACCCAGTGGGTGCAGCAGAACTGCGCCGCGGTGGATCCCGCCCGCTACGGCGGTGCCGACCGCGCGGGCACCCTGTACGACTGCCAAGCCCGTTGATCATGGCGGCCGTGCTCGGTGTCGGTGGGCAGGATCACCGCCGCCAGCTGCTCGGCAACCGCGATGAGGAGGACAATCGGCGCATGCGCCGCCAGTTGTTCGATGCTGATCATGAGGCCTTCCGGGAGAGCGTTCGCGCATTTCTGGCGAAGGAGATGACGCCCCATCTGGAAGCTTGGGAAGCCCAGGGAATCGTGCCTCGAGAGTTGTTCACCACCGCTGGCGCGGCTGGGTTTCTCGGAATGGCGATCCCGGAGGAGTTCGGCGGCGGCGGAGTGTCTGATTTCCGGTTCAATGCGGTGCTCGGCGAGGAAATCATGCATGCCGGAGTCGCCGGCGCGGGTCTCGGGCTGACCCTGCACAACGACATCTGCCTGCCGTATTTCCTGGACCTGGCCACCGAAGAGCAACGCAGCCGGTGGCTACCGGGAATCGCTTCCGGCGAGCTGATCACCGCGATCGCCATGTCCGAGCCGGGGATGGGTTCGGATCTGGCGGGGATGGCCACCACCGCGGTGCGCCGCGGGGACCATTACCTGGTCAACGGATCGAAAACGTTCGTCAGCAGCGGGATCAACGCCGATCTGATCATTACCGCGGTGAAGACCGACCCCCAGGAACGACACAACGGCATCAGTTTGCTCGTCGTCGAACGCGGGATGGACGGCTTCAAGCGCGGCCGTAACCTGGCCAAGCTCGGTCAGCACGCGCAGGACACCGCTGAGCTGTTCTTCCACGACGTCAGGGTGCCGG
>JBHELN010000364.1:0-3821 GCA_046263115.1 Pseudonocardiaceae bacterium
ACCACTGGTGGATCGCGCGCTGCAGAGCCGGGTTGCATTCGCCGAGCTGCAGCCGCGTACTGCCGATCGTTTGGCCGGCATGGGTCGCCCTGGCTGGGCCAGGTGCTGCGGCAGGCCGCGGACGGGGCCTGCTCACAGGCCCGGCTGGCCATCGAGGTCGACGGGTGGGCCTGGCATTCCGACGTGGACCGCTTCGCCACCGACCGGCGCCGGCAAAACGCGCTGGTGCTCGCAGGATGGACCGTGCTGCGCTTCACCTGGAACGACCTGACCTGCCGCCCGGAGGCGGTCATCGCGCAGATCAGGGCGACGCTACCGGCGCACGGCGCGGAAGAGGAGGAGGCTGCAAGGCGGGATGGTCATCCGGGTGCTGGGGCGGCGGCTTCGCGGGTGGGTGGGCTGGCCGTCCGGGGATGAGGTCTCCAGCACCGGCTCGTAGCGCTCGCCGTACTCCGGACCTGGCAGCGTGAACATGATCGGCTGGTCGGCGGCATGCAGCACCAACAGCCACGAGTCGGTGGCCGTCCCCGGCGGGTGCGACCGCACGTCGGCGCCGTCGATCCACATACCCAGCGTTTGCTGACCACCATCGCACCAGTCGACGAGTTCCATGGGACGCCCGTCGGGGTGCAACCACACCAGGTCTGGGGTGCCGCCGGGGGTGGTTCGGCCTTCGAAGAACTCGGGTTGGCGCAGGGCGGGGGTGGTGCTGCGCAGCGCGAGCAGGTGGCGGGTGAACACGGTGAATATCTCGGTGTCCGGATCGTCAGACCAGTCCAGCCATGAGGTCTCGTCGTCGAGCCGGTACGGGTTGTTGTTGCCGCCCTGGGTGCGCCAGCGCTCGTCGCCGGCCAGCAGCATCGGGGTACCGGTGGACATCACCAGGGTGGCGAGCAGGTTGCGGGCCTGGCGGCCACGCAGACTGCGCACCGCCGGATCGTCGGTCTCCCCTTCCACACCGCAGTTCCAGGAGCGGTTGTCATCGGTGCCGTCCGCGCCGCCCTCGCCGTTGGCATCGTTGTGCTTGCGGTTGTAAGAGACCAGGTCCCGCAACGTGAACCCGTCGTGCGCGGTGATGAAGTTGATCGACGCCCACGGTCGGCGCCCGCTGGCCGCGTAGAGGTCCGAGCTGCCGGCCAGCCGGGAGGCGAGCTCGCTGACGCCTGGGACGCCGCGCCAGAAGTCACGCACGACGTCGCGGTAGCGCCCGTTCCACTCGCTGAAGTCGGCCGGAAACCCGCCGACCCGGTACCCGTCGGAGGTGGCGTCCCACGGTTCGGCGATGAGCTTGCGGGTGCTCAGCAGCGGATCGGCGGCGATCGCGGTGAGCAGCGGTGCACCCGGCTCGAACGGCCCTCCCCGGGGGCGCCCCAGCACGCTGGCCAGATCCAGCCGGAAGCCGTCGACGCCCAGTTCGCCCGCCCAGTACCGCAACGCGTCGGTGACCAGCCGCACCACGGTCAGCGAGCCGGCGTCCAAGGTGTTGCCGCAGCCGGTGAGGTCGCGCCCGAGGTAGTAGGCGGGCGCGTCCAACCCCCGGTAGCACAGGGTGAGGCCATCCGCGCCACCCTCGCAGGTGTGGTTGGCCACCACGTCGACGATCACTTCGAGGCCGGCGGCGTGCAGTGCGGCCACCATGGTGCGGAACTCCGCGACCTCGTCACCGGGCACCGCGGCATACCCGGGATGCACGGCAAGCAGGGCCAGCGGTGAGTAGCCCCAGTAGTTGGCTATCCCGGCGCGTAGCAGAGGCGGCTCGGGGCAGAACGCGGCCACCGGCAGCAGCTCCACCGTGGTGACGCCTAGCCCGGTGAGGTAGTCGAGCACGGCCGGATGGGCCAGACCGAGGTAGGTGCCGCGGTGCTCGATCGGCACCTCGGGATGGGTGCGGGTGAAGGCGCGCACGTGCAGCTCATAGATCACGGTCTGCTCCCACGGCACGTCGGGCCGTGCGCCGGTGTCCGGACCACCGGGCGCGGTGACCACCGACACCGGGACACTGCCCAGGGAGTCGATGTCACACCGTGGCCCGGCGGGAGTGTCCCGGTACCCCAGCGCAGCCCGCAGGTCGGTCACGGTGCCCTGAACCCGCCGCGCGTACGGATCGACCAGCAACTTCGCCGGGTTGCACCACAGGCCGCGCCCTGGATTCCATGGCCCGTGCACCCGGTAGCCGTAGCGTTGCCCGGGGCCTATCCCACTGAGCAGCCCGTGCCATACCCCGAAGGTGCGTTCGGTCAGCGGAACCCGCTGTTCCTGGTCATCAGCCGACAGCAGGCAGACCTCGACGGCCTCGGCGATCGAGGACGCCACCGCGAAGCGCGCACCGCCACCCTCGGCGTGCGCGCCGAGGGGAAATGGTCGGCCGACCTGCGGGCGGGTCACGGACACCCATTCTGCCTACCCGCACAATGACCGGGTGACCGCGCGGGATCGGCAGCCAGCCCAGAACAGCCTCGACTTGACCGACCTCGTGGTGCGGATGGACGGCGTGGGTGTCCGGCGCGGCGCCAGCACGTTGCTGGAGCGGGTCGACTGGCGGGTGGAGCTGGATGAGAAGTGGGTCGTCCTGGGTCCCAACGGCGCGGGCAAGACCACGCTGCTACGGCTGGCCGCCACCGAGCTGCATCCGACCCACGGCACGGTCTACGTGCTCGGGCAACGGTTGGGCCGCACGGATGTGTTCGAGCTGAGGCCGCGGATCGGGTTCTCCTCGGCGGCGCTGGCCAGCCGGATCCCGGCTGACGAGCGGGTGTCCGACCTGGTGGTCAGCGCCGGCTACGCGGTGCTCGGCAGGTGGCGGGAACGCTACGAAGCTCTCGACCGGGCGCGAGCCGTCGGGTTGCTGGCTGACTTCGGCGTCGGTGGGATGGCCGATCGACGCTTCGGCACCTTGTCGGAAGGCGAACGCAAACGGGCCCTGATCGCCAGGGCGCTGATGACCGATCCGGAACTGCTGCTGCTCGATGAGCCGGCGGCGGGGCTGGATCTCGGCGGCCGGGAGGATCTGCTGTTCCGGCTGGGCGCACTGGCCGCTGATCCGGATTCCCCGGCGACGGTGCTGGTGACGCATCACGTCGAGGAGATCCCGCCGGGCTTCACGCACGCGATGCTGATGCGCGATGGCACCGTGGTAGCCCAGGGCTTGCTGGAGACGGTGCTAACCAAGGACAACCTGTCGAAGACTTTCGGTGTGGATCTGGTGTTGCGCCGTTCCGGGGAACGCTATTTCGCCTACCGCAGGTAGCGTGCGAAGCCATGGAGTTCGTCAGCCTCGAAGTGGACGGCGGCATCGGCACCATCCGGCTGGACCGCCCACCGATGAACGTCCTGAACCGCGCATGCGCCGGGGAGATCCGGCAGGCGGCCCAGCAGGCAGCGCAGCGCGACGAGATCCGGGCGGTGATCGTCTACGGTGGTGAGCGGGTCTTCGCGGCCGGCGCGGACGTCAAGGAGATGGCGACGGCGCCCGCGGCCGAGATGCCGATGCTCGCGGCCGAGCTGTCGTCGTCGTTCGTCACGGTCGCGGACATCCCGAAACCGACCGTGGCCGCGATCACGGGTTTCGCGCTCGGCGGTGGCTGTGAGCTCGCGTTGTGCTGTGACCGGCGCATCGCCGCCGAGGACGCCAAGATCGGCCAGCCGGAGATCCTGCTCGGGATCATCCCGGGCGCCGGTGGCACCCAGCGGCTGCCGCGGCTGATCGGCCCCTCCCGCGCCAAGGAACTGATCTACACCGGCCGGTTCGCCCGCGCTGACGAGGCCTTGCGGATCGGTCTGGTGGATGAGGTGGCGGCCGCTGGCGAGGTGTATGCCGCGGC
>JBHELN010000365.1:0-2824 GCA_046263115.1 Pseudonocardiaceae bacterium
ACCAGTGCGTGGGTGATCTGGTCAGGGTGGGCTGGGCGCAGTCGGTCGTGCACGGTGGTGTGTCTGGCGCGGATTGCGCATCGCCGCCGGCCCACTCCGGGCGGTGGAATTGGAACTACGTCATGCCGCAGTTCCGGATCGCCGAGGCAGCTGAGCTACTCGGAGTGAGTGACGACACCGTGCGGCGGGGGATCGATACTGGACAGCTGCCCGTCGAACGGCAACCGCCGCGCTGGATGTAATCGATGGGGCGGCGTTAGCCACTTTCGCCCAAGATCAAGCCCATCTACCATCCGATCCCACGACCAATGTTGGCCGCTCAGCCCGCAATCGGTTCGTCAGAGTGGTGGTGGTGAGTCCGCCGAGTAGGAACGATCCGGCGGCGTTGACCGCGAAGTGCCCCATGGGAACAGTGAGTCAGGTGGGCTTGCACGGCCCGGTCAACCAGGTAGCGCAGCGGCGCGCCGACGGCGGCGCCGAGTGCGACCAGTAGCACGATCATCGGACTCGTTTTCGGTCGTAGCCGACGTAGCGGATGACGTCGACTGGGTCGATGATGACTAGTCCTTCGGTGATTAGTTCGTCGAGTTGGGGCAGGAACGCTCGGATGCGGTCTTCGGCGTCGACGATGATGATCGTCACTGGTAGGTCTTCTGCCAGTGATAGCAGTCGGGTGGTGTGGATGCGTGAGGAGGCGCCGTAGCCCTCGATGCCGTGGATGACGCTGGCACCGGCCAGGCCGGCCTGGTGGGCCCGGTGCACGATCTCGGTGTACAGCGGTTTGCGGTGCCATTGGTCGCAATCGCCGACGAAGATGGTCAGCCGCAGCGCCGCGCCTTGAAGCCTCATCGGATTTCCCTGTGGTGGTGGATGCGGTGCACGGCCCATCGGGTCAGGGTGATCCCGGCGTACACGGCGGCTAGCGCTGGGAGCAGGGTGCTGGTCAGGTAGGCCAGGGCGGTGCGGGCTGCGCCGGCGGCGAGCAGCTGCTGGATGTCGACGATGTGGGTCGAGGAGGTGGTGTAGCCGCCGAGCACCCCGGTGCCCAGGAATGGGCGCAGCAACCGCCGGGTGAGCCACACGTCGGTGACCAGCACCATGAGCACGCCAATGAGCAGGCAGCCGGAGACATTGATGCCGAACGTGGCCCAGGCGAACCGGTTCGCGGCGTGCGGGAACGCCTCGGTGAGGCCATAGCGGGCCAGAGCGCCGGTCATCCCGCCGGCAGAGATGGCGGCCAGCACCGGCCATGGGACACCAGCCGGAGACCGCCGGGCGGTGGCGAACGGTCCTGCGACGGCTGCTGGGGCATGGTTGCTGGTCGGGGTGGGTTCGCGGTCGGGGTCGACGTCGGCCTGGGTATCGCCGGCGAGGTGGGTGGGGATCTCGGCCACGGGCGCCTTCCTACCAGGGATCTGGTAGGGACCGTTGGCGGCCTGGCCGCGGTTTCCGGGTGGGCGGCGGGTCCCACCGCCGTGAGGTATCGAACTCGCGGGTCTCCGTAGCCGCCAGTGCGCCATCACGGCGCACGAATCGGTTCATCTGTGATCACTCTCACCCGGCGGGTCGGTGTTCGCCTGCGTCCAGCCGAGTCGGCGCTTCGGTGGTGGAGGCGAAGTGGCTCAACGACATGAACGTCCCCCGGGCAACTCATCATGGCCAAGACTCGCCACCGCAACCCTCGCACCGCGATGCGCTAGGTCAAGCATGGCAGCGAGGTCACCGACCTGCTCGACATCGCCGCACCTCAGCGAAGCTAACAAGATCAACAATTTGTGGACTGGGGTCCAGTGACCCAAGCGCTGGGCCGAAACTGGCTCTGGGAACGGGACACCATTACGCGATCGTTTGAGTCCCACGTAGTCGGCATAGCGTCTTGCGTCGGCTCACGATCTCCAGCCACACTGGCTGCTACGGCGATGAGGCTCGCCGAAACCGCGGACCACCCGGGCCGCTGACGGTCTCTACCGACTCACCCAGCGCACTGCGTTGGTCGACGGTAGAGGAGGTCCGGGGTGGTCGAAGGGCATAGCATGAGCCGGCCCGTCAAGCGGCGGTGCCGGCGATGACGCTACCGATCCCCGTGGTGCAGGCCCTGCAGGTCCTGACGGTGCTGGTGGCGGCGCCCGGGATCAACGGTGTAATCGCCCGGGTGGAGGCCCGGTTGCAGGGTCGGCGTGGGCCGCGGGTGGGCCAGCCCTACTACGACATCGCCAAACTGTTCGGCAAGGAAGCGCTGGCGCCGTTCGGGGTGAGCTGGGTGTTTTTGGCCGCGCCGGTGGCCGCGATGACCTGCTATCTCACCGTGCCGCTGCTGATCCCGGTGCTGACCACGTTCCCTCTGCCGTTGGGCTATATGGGCGACATCCTGGGTGGTGGGTTCATCCTTGCTCTGGCCAGCTTCGTCATCGCCATCGCCGCAGCCAGTACCGGCTCACCCTATGCGCAGCTGGGAGCCAGCCGCGCTAAGACTTTCGCCGCGATCACCGAGCCGGTGGTGCTGTTCGTGGTGTTCACCGTTGCGCTGATCACCGGCACTGATCTGCCCTACGCACTGGCTAAGACGGTCCGGGCCTCGGCGGATCAGATCGTCCGCCCGGCACACCTGCTCGCCGCGGCGGCGCAGTTCATGGTGATCCTGTATGAGACCGGGCGGATCCCGGTGGAGACGCACACCGGCACCAACGAGTTCGGGATGATCGAGGAGGCCCGCTCGTTCGAGCACTCCGGCCCCTACCTGGCGCTGCTGCGCTGGGGCTCGACGATGAAGCAGCTCATCCTCTTCGTGATCTTAATTAATGTGTTCATCGCGCCGTGGGGGCTA
>JBHELN010000366.1:0-4131 GCA_046263115.1 Pseudonocardiaceae bacterium
GCCCGGTCCCTGGGCAGGTGGGTCGACGCGGTCAGTGGCATCCCCTCAGCTGAGACGACCAACGCGTGTGCGACTCCGGCGACCCGGTTGACGAAGTCGTCGACCAACCATCCGAACCGTTCCGGTTGCGCCTGCGGGGTGGTCACGTGGTGTTCTCCTCACCATCCAGCGGCTCCCCTGGCGAGTCGCCGACCGCCTGGCCACCATTCGCGCGCGCCTTGCGCCCCTGGCGGATGCCCTGCTGGTAGCTCGCGAGCCGGCCCCGAATCGAGTCCGCACTGCGCGCCGGCACAGTCGTGGACTGAGCAGCGCCCGCAGCGCCGGGCACCAACAGCGCCCGAGGCTGCCGGCGGGGCAGACCCATAGCGGTCGTCTCCGCAGTCACCGGCGTCGCCAGTGCCTGCGCAGCGCGCCAGCCGTCATCCCCGGCGCCCCACTCCGAGGCGGGTACACCGGCTGGACGGGCGACTGCCGGCTCCGGCACCGGCTGCCCGTAGGGTCCGGGCTTGCCGGCATTACCGGGCTCGGCTGCGGCCAGCGTCTTACCCGGCTGCCGGCGCGTCAACGGCGGTGATGCGCCGGTAGCTCGCGCCGCGGCCGTTGACGCCGACCCGGTGGCCGCCGGTGCGTGAGCGGCGGTATCCGGCGGCCCGACGTCCGCGAGTGGGGCGTCGGGCAACGGCGCGTCCGGGGACGGCGCGGTCCACCGCACCGGGACGGCCTCGTGTTCTTTGAACCAGGCAGTCGCGACATCGTCGAAGATCGGCGTTGAGTGCTGCAGCGTCACTCGCGGCCCCGGCCCCGCCGGGCCCGCTGCGCCGACCCGGGCTGGGCGGAAGAGATCGGCGCCCGATCCGCCGCTGGGGAGCTGCGGCGATCCGTCTACCGGAGGATTGGCCGGCGGTCCGGGTGGAGCAGGTGGCGGCGGAAACTGCGTTGCCCGATTACCGCTGCGCTGCGGTAGTACCGGTCGGTCGGTCGGGGTCGGCTGCGCTGCAGAGCGCTCATCGTCGGCGGTCTGCTCCTCAGCGCCACCCTCAGCAGGGGCCGGCTCCACCGTGGGCTGTTCGGCAACCAGCGGGTCGCCGTCGGTCCGCGTTGCGTCGGCGTCCTGCTCGGCAGTGGGCTGATCGGCAGTGGCCTGATCGGCAGTGGCCTGATCGGCGCTGGTCTGGCCGCGGGACGCGGCAGAGTCGTCCCTGTCGGATTCCTGGCCATCGGCAGCGTCGGTAGCCGGATCGGTGTGCGGCCGGGGAGCTGGCACGCCGTGCGGACCGGCCTCCAGCGCCGCGGTGACTGCGCTCGAGGCAGTCCCCCGATCAGACCCACTGATCGCGGAGGTCTCCGGCCCCGCCGTCGCCGGGGATTCGACCGGTTCCACGGCCATTCGAACCAGCCGGACGGGCATCACTACGGTCGCCCAGATACCCACGCCTGCATCGCCTCGGCGAAGCTGCACCTCGATGCCATGCCGGCCGGCCAGCCTGCCGACGACGAACAGACCCATCCGGCGCGACACTGAGGCGTCCACCACCACGTGGCTGGCCAGCCGCTGGTTGGCCTCGGCGAGTTCTTCATCGGTCATCCCGACACCGCGATCGGCGACCTCGACCGTCACCGCACCATCCGTGGTGACGTCGCTGGAGACCATCACGTGGCTTTCCGGGGGCGAGAACTGCGTCGCGTTATCCAGCAACTCCGCCAGGAGATGTACCAGGTCGTTGGCTGCGCGACCGAGCACCAGGACCGCGGGGGGCTGTTGCAGCACGAGGCGTTGGTACTGCTCCACCTCCGACACCGCGGCACGGAGGACGTCGATCAGCCGGACCGGCCGACCGGATCGGTTGGTGGGGTCGTTGCCCGCGAGGACGAGCAGGTTCTCACTGTTGCGCCGCATCCGAGTGGCGAGGTGATCGAGCTGGAACAGGTTGTCCAGCTGTTTCGGATCCTGCTCACCGCTTTCCAGCCGGTCGATGAGCTTGAGCTGACGTTCGACCAGGCCCTGGGTACGCCGCGAGAGGTTGACGAAGATGTCGTTGACGTTGGCCCGCAGCTCGGCCTGCTCGCTAGCCAGCCGCACCGCCTGGCTGTGCACCTCGTCGAACGCCCTGGCGACCTGACCGATCTCCTCGCGGGTACCCACCGGCACCGGCTCGATCACCGCCTCCGGCGCCTCACCGTCGCGGATGCGGGCCATGGCCTCGGGCAGCCGGCGATCGGCGACGTCCAGCGCAGTGCGCTTGAGCACGCTCAGCGGCCGCAGCAAGGCTCTGGTCACCAGGATGCCGACCAGTACCCCCAACCCCAAGGCGAAGAACAGGATCACCGAGTTCAAACCGGCCGCAGCGCGCACCCGGTCGAGCAGTCCCCGCGCGGTCTGATCGATCCGCTGCCGCAATCCCTTCTCAACGGTGGCGATGTTGTCCACGACCAGCGCGCTGCGTCGATCCCAATCCTCCGGGGAGGTGTTCAGCGGCTGCCCGGCAATACCACGGTTGATCACCAACTGCAACAACCGCTGCCGGGACAGCTCGGCATCGGGTCCGATCCCCGCGATGGCGTTGGCGCGCTCAGCGGGACCCAGGGTCGCCCGGACCGCGTCCTGATCGGTGGTCAACCGGACCGCCGCGGTACGGAGATCTTCGATCTGTCCGGGGCCGAGCCGGTTGGTGTACAGCGCCGCCGAGACGATCGCGTGCTGCCGTGCGACCTGCTCTCGCTCGGCCAGCAGATCGTGTACGGCCGCGGCGTCATTGGTCACGGCGACATCGTCGAGCTGGCGGGTCAACGCGGCATCCAGCTCGATCAGCGGATCGATCGCATCGTTGTACTCGGTGACCACCACCTCGACTGGCCCGAAGCCGGTCGTCACGCTCGCTCGCAGCGGCGCCAACGCGCCGAGCCCGGCGAGCGGAGAGCGGGTGAAGTCCAGCCCCGCCACTTGGCCGGCGGCTCCCGCGATCCCCCGCAGGCCGGTGTCGACGGTGCGGAACTGCGCGTCCAGGTTCCGGTGATCACCCAACCGGCCGGTGGCGACGAATGCGGTAGCCAGGTCACGTTCCCGCCCCAGCGAGCCGACCAGGTCGGACAGCTGCTGCTGTAGGTGCACGATCTGGGAGATCCGCTCGTACCCGGGCGCGGCCCCTGCTTGGTCCACGATCCGCAAGATGCCGGCGACCAGGGCCACGATGGTAGGAACGAGCAGCACCGCGGCCAGCTTGATCACCACTGGCCAGTTGCGCCAGTCCCACCGGGACGGGATGGGCGTCGTGGTGCTGGAACCGCCGACCTCGTCGGTACGACCCTCCTGCGAACGACTCAGCACGGCGGTCACCGGGCCGTATCCGTAGCGCTCGCTGCCGCGGTGGTCATGGACAGCCCCGCGGCCGGGAGTCGCGAACTACGCGCTGGCACGTTGGGGTCCCTCCCCAGTGGTCGACGTGGTCGGGCATCCGACTCACCACAAGTCACCGTGGTCGTGGGCGATCCGCACCGCACGGACGAAGACCTCTGGCGCCGGGCCGGATGCGCCCGATGTAGGGCACGGACGATACGACGAGCTGGACCGGGCCGTCCCGCGGGTCTCGTTACCGTGCTATCTCGCCGCCGACGGCGCCAGTGCCCGGAAGCGACAGCACCCGCCCGGCCGAGGCGCTAGTACCTCCATGGCGGTCGGTTAACTACTTTAAGTAGGTGGTTTCTACCCAAAAAGACGAAATTGACCGACACGAGCGCGCGACGTTGCGCTGCGGGCGTATTCGCTGATTCGGGGTCTGCCGCGGCAGCACCGAGGTGGGCGCACCCTCAACCCGGCGCGGCGCCTGGAACACTGGTGCTCTTACCGAGCCGATTCACCGGCCGCGGTGCTCGCTGAGTGCGGAGGAACGACAGTTGAGCTCAACGCCTGAGGCCGGACCGCTCATCGTCCAGTCCGACAAGACGCTGCTGCTGGAGGTCGACCATCCGGCCGCCGGCGCAGCTCGCGCCGCGATTGCCCCGTTCGCCGAGCTGGAACGCGCACCAGAACACGTACACACTTACCGGGTCACGCCGCTGGCGCTGTGGAACGCGCGGGCCGCGGGGCATGACGCCGAGCAGGTCGTCGACGCGCTGGTGCGCTTCTCCCGGTAC
>JBHELN010000367.1:0-3140 GCA_046263115.1 Pseudonocardiaceae bacterium
GCGGCCGAACTCGAAGACCACCGGTCGCACCCGCAGGCTTTCCTTGCACACCGCGTCGAGCCAGGCGTCATCGCCGTCCACGGCGGCCTGCGCGGTGCGCGCGAGCAGTTCGGGATGGCGGGTCAACCGCTCAAAAGCCCAAGACAGCGCGGTGGCGGTGGTGTCGTGACCGGCCAGCAGCAGCGTGACGAGTTGGTCGACGAGCTCACCGTCGGGCATACACCGGCCTGTGCTGTCCGTACTGCGGACCAGCATCGCCAGCGCGTCGGTCCGTTGTTCCAACCGGGGGTCGGCGCGGCAGCGGGTGACCTCGTCGGTGAGCAGGGCCAGGGCCGCAGCCCTACGCTGCTCGCGGCGGCGCCACACGCCGAACCGGAGTAGCACCTCCGGCGGCGGGATCAGCTCCACCGGCGAGCCGATCTCCAATATGGGCGGCAACGCCGCCCGCAGCGCGGCGAGCCGGTGTTTGTCGTGCACCCCGATGACGGTGCGCAGGATCACCTCCAGGGTGAGCCGCTGCATCCGCGGGTACAGGCGGAACTGTTCGCCAACCGGCCACCGCGCCACTTCCTCGGCGGTGATGGCGATCATCTCGGCGACCTGGCGGCGCACCGAATCGCCGTGGAAGGCCGGCAGCATCAGACCTCGGCTGCGGCGATGTTTGTCGTCGTCGAGGATGACCAACGAGCGCTGGCCGAACAGCTGGGCGAGGGGGGCGGCCGCCTCCCCGGCATGGAAAATCGCCGGGTCGCCACGGGTCACTATGCGGATGTGATCCGGGTTCGCCAGGACGACCAGCGTGCCGATCACGGGGACGCGGACCGAGAACAGATCGCCGTAGCGGCGGTGACAGGTGTGCGCGAAGCGGAGCGGGTCCAGCCAGATCAGGCCGGCCTGGACGGCGGCTGGCAATGGCGGGCCGGGGGGCAACGCGCTCGCCATACCCGGGCAATATACATACGTTTGTCTAATGCCGGTAGTATCCTCCCGGCATGGGACACCGGGAGGCGCTGCTCGCCGGCGCTCGGCGCTGCCTGCTGGAACGCGGCTACGCACGGACCACGGCACGGGACCTGGTGGCCGCCTCGGGCACCAACCTCGCCTCGATCGGCTATCACTTCGGGTCCAAGGAAGCCCTGCTCAACGGGGCGATGCAGCAATGCTTCGACGAGTACATCGAGCAGATCACCCGGATCGTGTTCGCTGATCCCAGCGCGACGCCGCTACAACGGGTGCGGGCCTCGTGGGAGGCGCTGGTGAGTACGTTTGGCCAGTACCGCCCGCTGATGGTGGCTTTCGTCGAGGCGTTGGCGCAGGCGCAGCGGGTGCCGCAGTTGCGAGCCCAGCTCGCCGAGTGCTACGAGCGATTGCGCGCCTCGGTGGCGGACATGGTGCAGGCCTCGGTCCAGGGGCTGTCCGATCACACTGCACGGCACGTCGCCGGGTTCCTCATCGCGGTCTATGACGGCCTGCAGGTGCAGTGGCTGCTCGACCCGCAGCGCGCCCCCACTCCCGACCAGCTGATGGCCGCACTGGAGATCGCGCTGCCCGCCGCTGTGGCCACCGACCAAGTTGGGGGCCCTTGAAGAGCCCCCAACCGGGGTCAGGACACGGTGACCGCGACCGTGTACAGGCCTGGGCCGTCGGCGGTCACGGCCGCCTCACCGTTGCCGGTTCGGTGCAGTGCCCGGACGGTCCAGGAGCCGGGGGCGGTGAAGAATCGGAACTGCCCGGAGGCTGAGGACACCACCTCAGCGGTGAACTCGCCGGTTCCGTCGAGCAACCGGACGAATGCACCTCCGACGGGTTCCTCGGCTGTGCGCACCGTGCCGGCCACCACGGTTTGCTTGGACAGATCCGTCCCCGGTGGCAATTCCGGGCTCTGTTCCGGTGCCCCACACACGGCGGTCAGCTCTTGCTGCCGAGCTCGATCGGTGCGCCCACCAGGGAGCCGTACTCGGTCCAGGAACCGTCGTAGTTCTTGACGTCGGAGTACCCCAGCAGCTCGTGCAGCACGAGCCAGGTGTGGCTGGAGCGCTCACCGATCCGGCAGTAGGCGATGGTGGGTTTGCTGGGCTCCAGCCCGGCCGCTTGGTAGAGTTCGCGCAGCTCGTCGTCGGACTTGAAGGTGCCGTCCTCGTTGGCTGCCTTGGACCAGGGCACGTTCAGCGCCGAGGGAATGTGCCCAGGACGCTGCGCCACCTCTTGCGGCAGGTGTGCCGGCGCCAGGATCTTGCCGGCGAACTCGTCCGGTGAGCGGACGTCGACCAGATTCTTGTTCCCGATCGCGTCGACCACTTCCTGGCGGAACGCCCGGATCGTGGTGTCCTGATCCTGCTTGGCGGTGTAGCTGGTGGCCGGCCGGCTCACCTCGTCGGTGGTCAAGGGGCGACCGTCGAGCTCCCACTTCTTACGCCCGCCATCCAGCAGCTTGACGTTCTCGTGCCCGTAGAGCTTGAAGTACCAGTAGGCGTACGCGGCGAACCAGTTGTTGTTGCCGCCGTAGAGCACCACGGTGTCGTCGTTGCTGATGCCCTTGTCGGACAGCAGCTTCTCGAAGGCGCTCTTGTCCACGAAGTCGCGGATCACCGGGTCCTGCAGCTCGGTCTTCCAGTTGATCCTCACTGCGCCGGGGATGTGCCCCGCATCGTAGGCGGTGGTGTCCTCGTCGACCTCGACGAAGACGATGCCGTTGGTGTCCAGGTTCTGCTCCGCCCAGTCGGCCGTGACCAGGACGTTTTCGCGGCTCATGCGACAGCTCCTTGTTTTGTATGGATCTTGTTCACAACTTCAGGGCACATTTCCCGGGTACCGCTGCTCTGTGACAGGTCGCAGGGGGCGTGAGGGATATCGCCGGAATTCACCCGCGATCAGGTGGGAGTCGCCGCCCGATTAGGGCAGGCAACACAGGCTGCTGCGCAGGCGGCAGAAATCAACTGCCCGGCGCTTGGTCAGCAGCGGGTGCACCCGATCGACACTACCTGACAGTCCCGCTCTACGGGACCGTCATTCCACGAAGGTGCCAGTCCCCGTCAGACGAACAGCCGCGTCGAGCTCTGCGACGTCAGGGTGAGCGGGCACTGGAGCGCGACACACCGGGCGCTGGAGCGCGACACGCCGGAAAGCGAGACGTTGGAGGC
>JBHELN010000368.1:0-4023 GCA_046263115.1 Pseudonocardiaceae bacterium
GGGTGCAGATCCAGGGTGGCCTCGTCAATCACACCGAGGCCCTCAATGCGCATCTCGGTGAGCACGGGCCGCACCCTAGCCGACTCCTGCGTGGCGTTTGATGCCGAACACTGTTACAGCCTCACGAGCCGGCGGAGCGGGGCCCCCGCCAGCCTTGCACCGGGAGCTCGAATTTACGCACCAGCCGATCGGTGAACGGGCGGTCATGCAGACGGACCAGCCGGATCGGGGTGGCGCCACGGACCACTTCGATCCGAGCGCCGGCCGGTAAGTCGAAGGTGCGCCGCCCGTCGCAGCACAACACCGCGGGGTGTCCATGCGGATCGACCTCCACCGCAACCACCGAGTCGGGCGACACCACGAGTGGTCGGGCGAACAGCGCGTGGGCGTTGCTGGGAACGACCACCAGCGCGTCGACGTCCGGCCACACCACTGGCCCCCCAGCGGAGAAGGCGTAGGCGGTGGAGCCGGTCGGAGTCGCGCAGAGCACGCCGTCACAACCGAAGCCGGAGACCGGTCGCCGGTCTACCTCCAGCACCACGTCAAGCAGGCGCTCCCGCTTGCTCTTCTCGACGCTGGCCTCATTGAGCGCCCAGGTGTGGGCCAGCGTGGATCCATTGAGCCGGGCGGTGACCTCGACTGTCATCCGCTCGTCGACGAGGTAGTCGCCGTCGACGATCGCATGCATGACCGCGTCGAGGGATCCTCGATCAGCCTCGGCAAGAAAACCGACTCGACCGAAGTTCACGCCGAGCAGTGGAACACCGCACGGCCGAGCCAGTTCAGCGGCTCGCAGCAGGGTGCCATCACCCCCGAGCACCACGATGAGCTCCGCGCCCGCCGCCGCTTGTGGCCCGATCGGCATCTGGTGGTCGCACAATACGGCGTCGAGGTGAGTGGCCTCCGCGGCCAGCACCCGTACCCCGATCCCGGCGTCGGCCAGCTGATGCCCAACTTGCTCGGCGGTGCGCAGGTTTTCCGGGTGGCCGGTGTGCAGCACCAGCAGGACCTCACGGGCGAACCTCATTGCGGCCCCCTCCGCACGGCTGCGCGCACCAGATCCTCGGCGGGGCGCTGCGGGTCGGCCGGACCGCGGCGCAACCACAGGAAGTACTCGACGTTGCCGGACGGTCCGGGGACAGGGCTCGCGATGGCGTCGACCAAAACCAGTCCGAGGTCGGCTGCGACCGCCAGCACATCGAGCATGGCCTGGGCACGCAGCAGCGGATCACGGACCACACCGCCGGCGCCCACGCGTTCGCGGCCCACCTCGAACTGAGGTTTGACCATGGGGAGCAGATCGCCGTCCGGCGCAGTGCATTCGATCAACGCGGGCAGCGTCAGCCGCAACGAGATGAACGACAGATCGGCGACGGTCAGATCGACGGGGCCACCGATGTCCTCGGGTCGCAGCGCTCGCACATTGGTCCGGTCCAGCACCCGAACCCGTTGATCAGTGCGCAGTGACCAGGCGAGCTGCCCGTAACCGACGTCGACTGCGATCACTTCCCGGGCGCCGCGGTGCAACAGCACGTCGGTGAAACCACCGGTGGACGCCCCGGCGTCCAGGCAACGCCGGCCCGCGACGGCGGGACCCCCGGCGATGAGCCCGTCCAGTGCGCCGAGAAGCTTGCCGGCACCGCGGGACACCCAGTTGGGCCCGTTGTCGTTTTCCCGGACCAGCAGCGGGGTGTCCGCGTCGATCCCGGTGGCCGGCTTGGTGGCCGTCACCCCGCCGACGCGGACTCGGCGCTGCGCGACGAGTTCGGCTGCGTGGTCCCGAGAACGCGCCAGACCCCGCCGTACCAGTTCCGCGTCCAGCCGGGCCCTGCGCCGCATCTAAATCTCATCGATATCGGACAGGGCCTCAGTCAGGGCGTCGTGTACGGCACGGAGGCGCGTCACGTGCGCCGCGGTGGGCAGCTCGTCGAGTTTTTCCAGTCCGGCGAGCGCATCGGTGACACCGGTTAAAGAAGCGAGGGGGGGTGGAGATAGCTGGGACGTCATCGAGCTGTCTCCTAGGCAGCTGGGATCACCATCAACGCTACCTCTCACGCCAAACCCACCTCCTCCAACGCCGTGGCTGCCGCGTCGTCGCACGCCCGAACCCGCACCGACCCGGAATGCTCCTCCCACCAGACCGCGCATAGAGTCCGCACCGCGTCCAGCGCATCCGCACCAGCCCCGTCGCTGCTCAGCAGCAGACAACCGGCCGCCTGATCAATCTCAACGCGCCAGCCGCGTCGAGGCTGGATGAGCGTCCTCTCCAGGGGCTCCCGCAGTACCCGCACGTCGGCGGCGAGATGGGTGGGACGCTGCTCTGCAGGCGCCGCAAGCGCAGCGACCGCGTCACTGACACCGGACAGGACGAGCAGCGCGTCCAACCCAGCAGCCCGTGCCCCCGCGATATCGGTGTCTAGGCGGTCACCGACCACCAGCGGGTGCTGCGCGCCGATGCGGTTCACGGCCGTGTCGAGCAGCGTGCGCGCCGGCTTGCCGGCCACCGTGGGTTCGTGACCGGTGGCGGTCTGCAACGCTGCCACCATCGCTCCATTTCCGGGCAGCAGGCCCCGCTCGCTGGGCAGCGTGGGATCGACGTTGCACGCGATCCACCGGGCCCCACCGCGAATGGCCAGGCACGCTTCGGACAGCTGCGGCCAGCCGGTCTCCGCGGAGTGGCCCTGCACGACCGCGACCGGGTGGTCAGCTGCCTCAGCCACCGGCCGCAGCCCCACCGACCGCACCGCAGCGACCAGGGCCGCTGCACCGACCACCAGGACTGCCGAGCCCGCCGGCAGCAGCGACTCAAGCAGCGTCGCCGCAGCCTGACCACTGGTGAGGACTTCTTCCGGAGTGGTCCGAACGCCCAACCCAGTGAGCTGCTCGGCGACTTCTTCCGGCGCACGGGAGGCGTTATTGGTGATGAACTGCACCGCTCGCCCGGCTTCGCGCAATTCGTTCACGACCTCGGGCGCCTCGCCTACGGCATGTGCTCCACGCACCACAGTGCCGTCGAGATCGAGCAGTACCGCATCGTAGCCGTCCAGCAGCCCACTCACTCCGCTTCCGGTCGCTCGCTGAGCTCGACGGCTCGTTCCGCCGCATCCGTGACGCCCTCGACGTCGGCCTCAGCAGCAGCCAAAAACCAGCGCACTGCATCCTGTTGCCGACCGGCAGCCAGCAGATTATCCGCATACGCGTAGCGCAACCGAGCCCGCCACGGCTCCTCTCCCACCGCATCCAGGTCCGGACCCTGCAATGCGATCACCGCAGCATCGAATTGACCAAGGTCGCGACGTGCCCCGGCCGCCACGATTCGCAGCTCAACCGCCTCATCAACGCCGAGCCGGGCGGCCTCAGGACTCCGCGCAATCTCCAAGGCATGCTCTGGCCGCCCCAGCGCTCGCTCGCAGTCAGCCAGCACGGCAAGACGTCCGGGATCACCACCCAGGCGGCGGGCAGTGCGTAACTCCGCGAGTGCTTCCGACCATTCCCCGGCCAAATAAGCCGCAAGTCCTACGGCTTCCCGCACGGCAGCGACTCTACTCGCCTTGCTACGCGCAAAGCGGGCATGCTCTAAAGCCAGTTGAGGGTCTTCGTCCAGTACACGGGCTGCCATGACGAGATGGCTTCCCACCAGATCGGCCAAACGTTTGGGTAATGTCGATAATTCTTTTCGGACTTCCTGATCCAGCTCGCTGGGGTCTACGTCGGGAGGAAGTTCTGGGCGGGACGGATCGCTTTCGGTCGGGGCCGGCCCCCGACGCTGCGGCGCTCCGCGATTAGCCACTCGATCACTGTCAGCACGATGTTGCGAGCTGATCTGCTTCGCCCTGGGTCGGCCGGCGATACGGCCACGCATCGGCGCCGTCTGGGCCGCGCCACCATTCCGGGCCGCGTCTGAAGTCGGATTTTCTCCGGCTGACACGGTCACAGATCCTCTCATTGATAGCAGAACTCAGGGGCCCCCGGGGTGTGGTTGGGGGCCCCTGTGGTGGGGTTGTGTTCGGCGGTGTCCTACTC
>JBHELN010000369.1:0-3332 GCA_046263115.1 Pseudonocardiaceae bacterium
ACCGGATCCTCAACCAACGTGGCCTACCGACCGTATCGGCCAATGGGCTTGGGAAGGACTAGTGGGCATGGCGTTTCCGACCCTCAAACCGTCATCCCGGCAGCAGGCCCTACGCGCGTCGAGCGTGCGACTCACCCAACTCGTCCAGGCCTTCGAGGCCGACCGGCCACCCGTGCTGGATCGGATCGACCTGGATGTTGCGCCCGGCGAATTTGTCTGCCTGCTGGGAGCCTCCGGGTGCGGGAAATCCACGCTGCTGTCGCTCATCGCCGGTCTCGGCGCCCCCACCTCCGGCAGCATCGACGTCACCGTGAGCCGGCCGGCGCTGATGTTTCAGGAGCCTGCACTGCTGCCGTGGTTGACCGCCGCCGGCAATGTCGAGCTTGCGCTCAAGGCGCGGGGCGTGAGTCGGCGCGAGCGCCCTGGTGACGCCGAGCGACTGCTCACCCTGGTGAACTTGGTCGGGCAGGGCCGCAAGCGGGTGCACGAGCTGTCCGGCGGGATGCGTCAGCGGGTGGCGCTGGCCCGGGCGCTGGCTCAGGACAGCCGGCTGCTACTGATGGACGAACCGTTCGCCGCTCTCGACGCGATCACCCGCGACGCGCTACACGAGGAGCTCACCCGGTTGTGGTCAGAGCAGCAGCTGTCGATCGTGTTCGTCACCCACAATGTGCGCGAGGCTGTCCGGCTGGGGCAGCGGGTGCTGTTGATGAGTTCCCGTCCGGGCCGGATCGTCCGGGAGTGGCAGGTCGAGCTGAGCCAGCCGCGGGCGATCGAGTCACCGGGGGTCAGCGCGCTGGCGACCGAGATCACCCATCATCTGCGAGCGGAGATCTCCCGCCATGGCCGTTGACCAGACAACCACAGTCGTCCACGAACACCGCGCCTTCGAGGCCGGGTTGGATGCTCTGGAAGCGCCCGCACTGCCCGCACTGCCCCCACGGCCCAGTCGCGTCAAGGTGTTCGGCCAGTCGGTACTGCCCCCTGTTGTGGCGGTAGCAGCGTTCATCGCACTGTGGCAACTGGCCTACAGCACCGCGCTCAAGCCGAGCTACGCGTTGCCCAGCCCGATCGACGTGTTCCGGACCTTTGGGCAGACGGTGCGTGACGGCCGGGCCTGGGAAGCCATCTAGATCAGCGTGTCGCGCGGCGCGGTGGGGTTCGCGGCGTCCTTGGTGGTGGGCACCGTACTCGGGTTGGTGATGTGGCGAAGCCGCTGGCTGCGGGCAGCGCTTGGGCCATTCGTCAGCGGGTTGCAGAGCCTGCCGTCGGTGGCCTGACCATCCTCGGCCGGATCCGGCATGTGCTGCTACCGGCTGCGCTGCCCTGTTACCTAGCCGGACTCAAGCAGGGTTGGGCCTTCTCGTGGCGCTCCCTGATGGCCGCAGAGCTGATCACCTACTCGCCCGCGCTGGGCATCGGACTCGGGCAGCAACTCAATATCGGCCGAGAACTGAACGCGATGGATCTAGTGATCGCCTCCATCACGCTGATCCTGGTAGTCGGCATCGCCATCGAGCTGCTCATCTTCGCCCCGGTGGAGGGCCGGGTGCTGCACGCGCGGACTCACCGCGGCCCGGAGCCGCTGACGCCGGCACCGGAAAGCCAGGCGCTAAGGGCGTCTCCGGCGCCACGTGTGAACACAGGCGGCTAGATCCGGACGGAGCCGTCCTCATCGAGTGTCCAACCGGGATTGTGGGCGACCTCCCAGACGTAGCCGTCCGGATCGGTGAATGCCCCGGTGGTACCGCCCCACTCGGCGCGGGCTGAAGGCCGCACGATGGTGCCACCCGCCCGCTCGGCGTCGGTTAGTACGGCGCCGACCTCCTCCGGCGAACGCACGTTGTGGGCCAGCTCGATCCCGGGAGCGCCGTGACCGCCGAGTGCCGACCACAGGCCAAAGACCATCCCGCCCGCTTGAAAGAAGCAGACTTCATCGTCGGGTTGCTGGGCACCGTTCCAGCCAAGCGCCTCGTAGAACGAGCGGGCTCGGCACAGATCGGTCACGCCAAGCGTCACCAGGCTGATGCGCTGATCCATGCGGAAGAGCATCTCAGATTGGCGACGAGCGCAGCGACGGCTGAACAGAAATGCCGTCGGCGCGCACGGCGGGAGCGGTCATGAGCCGGCCCCGCGATCGCTGCTGTCCCAACAAGACGCCGAGCTCGCAGATAAGCAGGCCCGACGCCGTTGGCTCAGTCCGCGCAGCTCCTGGTGATCTTCTCGATCTCGGCGTCGATATCGACCACCATGCCCTCGCCGCCCAGCGGCACCAGGTCGATCGTGGCTTGGACGAACTGCCGCAGCAGGTCGCGGTCCACTTCGAGCAGGGCGTGCCCGTCGAGCGAACAGATCTCGACCAGGGTCACGTCCCACTCGCCCATGCTGGCCGGGCGTACCCGCACATCACCGATCCCGGCGGGCGCGGACAACCCGTCCACCAGCAGCTCTCGGGCCAGCACCCAGTCGACGAATCGATCGCCGCGGGTCTGGATCTCGATGGTCACCGCATACGGATCGTCGGCGCAGTAACTCCACCGGGTCACCACGGGTGCCGCGGCCTCGTGCAGCAACGCGAACATGTCGTGGGCAACCACCGCACCGCTGTAGCTGGTCATCTCGGGCCGCCTCTCCATGATGGGTCGGGGAGTTTGAACTGCTCACTGAACACATCGCGGCATGAGACCGGTACGTACCATCCGACACGGGTATTCACCCCAATTGATGTACCCGAGACGGGTGATCTCGGCGGCGGTTACAGGCCTAGCGAGCGGCCGATTACTTCCTTCATGATCTCAGTGGTGCCGCCGTAGATCCGGGTGACGCGGGCGTCGGCGAAGGCCCGGCTGATGGGATGTTCGAGCATGTAGCCGTAACCGCCATGCAGCTGCAGGCAGGCGTCTACCACCCGACCCTGGAGTTCCGTGCACCACCACTTGGCCTTGGCGGCGTCAGCGGCGGTCAGCTCGCCGTCGTTGAGCGCCTCGACGCAGCGGTCGGTGAAGGTCTGCGCGATGTCGATCTCGGTGGCCATCTCGGCGAGCCGGAACCTGGTGTTCTGGAATGACCCGATCGGCGACCCGAACGCGGTGCGGTCCTTGACGTACGACAGCGTCATATCTAGCGCTGTCTGAGCTGCGGCCACCGCGGCGACCGCCATCGACAGCCGTTCCTGGGGCAGCCGGTCCACCAGGTGCGCGAAGCCGCGGCCCTGGGTACCGAGCAGGTTGGCCATCGGCACCTTGACGTCGTGGAAGAACAGCTCAGCGGTGTCCTGCGCGTGCTGACCGAGTTTGGCCAGGTTACGGCCGCGCTCGAAGCCGTCCATCCCG